>JBOHRZ010000501.1:0-1504 GCA_050732975.1 Gemmatimonadales bacterium | reverse complement strand
CCGCCACCCCCTCTACGACCCCACCCCAGCGGGGGCGACGGATGCCAGGGATGGAGTTCGTTTGGAAAGCCGCCGGACCTTCCGGCCCGGCGACTCTCCGGATTATGTCGGGACGGGCACGAGGCCCGTCCCGTTTGAGGTGTCCTGCCGGCGGGGGCGACGGATGCCGGCAGCACGCCCCTAACTGTTTACTCAGCCGCGACCGACCGGCAGGGCGACAAAGCGGGTGTTGTCACCCGATTTCACCCGCAACAGCACGGTGCGCTTGCCGTCGGTCCGTGCGCTGGCGATCATCTTGCGCACGTCTTCCGGCGTCGAAACGGATTTTCCGGCGACTTCCAGGATTACATCGCCGGTGGAGAAGCCGTGATCGGCGGCGACCCCCGAGGAGTCGACGCCGGTGACCGCAACCCCTTCGCTGCCGGCGCCGGCGACACGGGTGGCCGGAGCAAGCGTAAGGCCGAGCTTGGCGAGATCGACGGTGCCGCTGTCATTGTCCTCGGAGCTGCCGGCGCGCGCTTCCTTCGTGTTCGGCATTTCACCGAGCGTCAGGGTGACGGTTTTTTCCGACCCCTTGTGCAGCACTGCGAGCTTGACCGAAGTCTTCGGCGCCAGCGCGCCGATCTTCCTGGCGAGATCGCGGGCATCCTTGACCGGTTTTCCGTCGACCGCGGTGATGACGTCGCCGGCCTCAATGCCGGCCTTCACCGCCGGGCTGTCCTTCTGCGGCTCGGCGACCAGCGCGCCTTCGGCTTTCTTGAGGCCGAGGCTGTCGGCGATATCCTGCGTCACCGGCTGAATCTGTACGCCGATCCAACCGCGCGTGACCGAGCCGTGGTCCTTGAGCTGGGTGATCACGCTCTTGACGGTGTCGGCGGGGATATCGAAGGCGATACCGACCGAGCCGCCGGAGGGCGAAAAGATCGCGGTGTTGACGCCGATAACATTGCCTTCGGTATCAAAGCTCGGGCCGCCGGAGTTGCCCTTGTTCACCGGCGCGTCAATCTGGATGAAGTCGTCATAGGCGCTGGCGCCGATGTCGCGTCCGCGCGCCGAGACGATACCGGCCGTCACCGTGCCGCCGAGGCCGAACGGATTGCCGACCGCGATCACCCAATCGCCGATGCGCGGCGGTTTATCGGAGAGCTTCACATAGGGGAACGGGCCGTCCTCGACCTTGATCAGCGCCAGGTCGGTGCGCGGATCGGTGCCAATCACCTTGGCCTTGTGGACTTTGCCGTCGTCGGTCGTGACCGTGACGTTCTCAGCCTTCTCGACCACGTGATTGTTGGTCACCGCATAGCCGTCGGCGGAAATAAAGAAGCCGGAACCCTGGCCGGTGATGATATTATGACCGTGCGGCATGACGCGCGGATTTTCCGGCATGTTGGGCATGCCAAAGCGGCGGAAGAATTCGCGCAGGCCCGGCGGGATTTCATTGTTGCCCAAACCGGTGGTCTGCGGTCCGCCGTCGACTTTGACGCGCACCGAAATCACCGCGGGT
>JBOHRZ010000500.1:0-1514 GCA_050732975.1 Gemmatimonadales bacterium | reverse complement strand
AAGACGCTGCCAAGCGATGGCTTTCACTGGGCAACCGACTCGCTGAAACGCCCGTGGCTGATGACCGTCGACCAGGGCGTCGGCTCGTCGATCTGGTGGCCGCTCAAGGACAGTTGGGCCGACGAGCCCGATAGCCAGCGGATAGCAGTCACCGTCCCCGATCCGCTGATTCAGGTGGCGTCAGGCCGGCTGCGCAGCACCACCCATCACAACGACGGCACCACGACTTACGAGTACGTCGCGACCGAGCCAATCAACGCCTACGCCGTCAATGTGACCGCCGGGAACTACGCCCATATCTCGACCACGTATATCGGCGAGAAGGGGCCGCTCACACTCGACTTCTATCCCCTCGACTACCATCTCGCCGCGGCGCGGAAACAGTTCCTCCAGGTCCGCACCATGCTCAAGTGCTACGAGCACTGGTTCGGTCCGTACCCGTGGTACCAGGACGGATACAAGCTGATCGAGGCTCCCACCACCGGGATGGAACACCAGACGGCGATCACCTACGGGAACAACTACGCCAACGGCTACCGTGGCCGTGATGTCTCCGGCACCGGGCTCGGACTCGGCTGGGATTACATCATCGTGCACGAGAGCGCGCACGAGTGGTTCGGCAACAGCATCACCGCCAAGGATCAGCGCGACATGTGGATCCAGGAAGGTTTCGCGAGCTACGCCGAGGGACTGTTTACGGAGTGCCTGTACGGGAAGGCGGCCGGCGAGGATTACATCGTCGGCGACCGGCGCGGCATTCGCAACGTTGCGCCGATCGAGTTGCCCGAGTCAGGCGTCGGCTCGCCGGGATCGGGCGACCAGTACGCCAAGGGCGCGTCGCTGCTGCACACCATCCGGCAACTGGTCAACGATGACGAGAAGTGGCGCGGAATTCTCCGCGGCCTGAGCAGCACGTTCTACCATCAGGTGGTCACCGGCGCGCAGGTGGAGGCGTACATCAGCGCGCACGCCGGCATCAAGCTCGACAAGGTGTTCGATCAGTATCTGCGCACGACGATGATTCCGACGCTCGAATACCGGATCAGCGGAGGGAAGCTGTCGTATCGATGGACCAATGTGGTCGCCGGATTTGCGATGCCGGTGCGGGTGAGGCTCCGCGGCGATGATTTCACGCTCATCCGGCCCACGGAATCGTGGCAATCGATGCGGACCACGCTGCCGGATGGCGGCGAGCTGCAGGTGGATCGGAACTTCTATGT
Organism: Gemmatimonadales bacterium; assembly: GCA_050732975.1. GTDB lineage: Bacteria > Gemmatimonadota > Gemmatimonadetes > Gemmatimonadales > GWC2-71-9 > Palsa-1233. The sequence goes on along the minus strand of JBOHRZ010000500.1, from coordinate 294 downwards.
GATGAGCAGGCGGGTGGCGGGAGCGACAGACTGAACGAGCAGCGTGATTCCGGTCGGTGCCTATCGGACGATCTTTCGCACCTGCAACGCCTCGGTACCATCGTCAGCCCGTTCGATCACCACGGCATCATTGGCCCGCACGCCGACAAATCGGATGCTGTCGGGCATGGTGAGCGTGGCAATCCATTCGCCATGTCGGTCGACCACGTGCCAGCGGTCCGGCACCGAATCGGCGCGCAGTGGCGATCGGTATTCCCTGACCCAAACGCGTCCGGAATCATCGACCACCAGCTT
>JBOHRZ010000499.1:0-1527 GCA_050732975.1 Gemmatimonadales bacterium | reverse complement strand
ACAGGTAGTAGGCCCCTTGCACCTGCACGTGTCCGTCGCGATGTACCGCCCGCAACGCCTCGTGGAACAACTCGAAGCGGCTTGCCGGTAACGGCAGCAGCATCGTCCGCTCGACATCCGTGAAGAGCTTGATCACCTGCTGACGCGTCGTGCCGTGGATGCGCCTGTCCGCCACCGTTGACTCCCACTGCGCCAGGTGACGGTTCTGATCGCCCAGAGAGATGAACTTCAAACCTTTGAGGCCGTTGGCCTTAACGTATTTGACTCCGCTCTCCACCTTCCCCTTGTGTCTGGGCATCCGAGGCCGCGTGGGGAGTACGACGGTGCCGTAGTGCTCGGCGAACGAGCGAACCTTGGGGCACAACTCCGGATCGAACCAGTCGGCCCGCGTCACCGCCGCCCTCAGGTTGTCGATGACCAATGTCTTGGGTACGCCCCGGAAGTGGGCGAACGCATTCTCCAGGCAACGTAAAAAATCGTCGGTGGTCTGCCGGGACACCGCCTCGCTATAGCCCTTGCGACTGTGAGAAAGCACGATGCGGAAGACCCAACTCGTGCGGCGTTTGCCATCGGGACCTACGATGGGCGCGCCACGGCCGAAGTCCACCTGTGCTTCCTGGCCGGGTGCGCACTCCATCCGACGCACCGGCAACTCCGAGCCGCCCGAGAGCTTCTGCACCAGCCTTCTTACGCTGTAGTAGCTGCCGGCGTAGCCGTGAGCCTGATCGGGGCAAGTCAGATCCTGGTAGATCCTCTTGGCGCTGAGACCCACTTGCAGCTTCTGAATGATCACGTCGCGCCAGGGCAACGCGGCGCTGGCGTTGTTGCTCCAGGTCGCCGACGCCTCACCTGTGCCGCCTGTGGCGAGCCCAGTCGAGCCGGGGGGCGCGCTGGCCGGAATCGACCCTTCGTCGTTCCCCTCGACGCTTCCGGCGCGCTCGGACTCGGGGTCGAGGGGCGCGCCCCGGGACACGCCCGAGGGTTCGGCAGAGGCGCCGATTCGTTTTGCCACACCGCCTGCCCCGAAACAGGCTTCTGACCCGGTGGGCGCGCTGGCTGGTTTTGAACGGTTAGATTCGTCGTTGCCGCTTGCCCCGGCACCTTCCGATCCGGGAATCGCCGCTGCAATCCCGGTGGGCGCGCTGGCCGGTTTTGATTCCGCGGCTGCTGCCTGACGCACGTGTTTCCCGACCGTTTCCCGGTGGACCTCTAGTTCCCGCGCAATCCGACGGTCCGACCAGCCGTGCTGGTGCAATGTGAGGATCGCCTGAACTTCCGCCATCTTGAGCTGATTCGCCATCGCTGCGTCGCTTCCCGGCGAGTGCCAAGTAGCGACCGTAACCGACGAATCTCCTGGGTCTCAAAATGGCCGGTTTTGGCGCGCCCTCGAGTGGCCGGTTTTGGGCGCCCTGTGACATCATCCAGAATAGCCGGATACTCGTCGGGCGATACTCCGTGGTTTCGTACATGGAAGATAAACAGCCATTGCCGCCAGCGCTTGATGTGGAGGTTCGCATCGTTCATTTC
>JBOHRZ010000498.1:0-1536 GCA_050732975.1 Gemmatimonadales bacterium | reverse complement strand
GGCCGCGCCCGCGGCGGCGCTGGTGGCGGAGGGGGCGGCTGGGTGTGCGCCGGCGTCTGGGAGCGAGGCTGCTGATGGCCACGGCCGCGCTGGCCGCGGCCCTGCGCCATCGCCAGCGCGGGGACGAACATCAACAGCGCGAGGAGTCGAATGGAGCGTGTCATGCCAGATGAGACGTCATTACAGCGGCGAATCCACACCGCGGCGGCCAGCGCCGTCAGGCGAAGACGTCCACCGCCGTCGCCTTGAACGCGGCGTACAGCTCGACGCCCGGCGTGATCCCCATCTGTGCCACGGCGTTGGCCGTGACTTCGGCAACAAGCGGCGGGCGGCTTGCCAGCGCAACGCGCACCCGTTCGCCGCGCGGCGGCTGGGGCGTCACCTCGGTGACTATGGCCCGGAGCAGGTTCTGCGCACTCCCCCCGGCCGCATCGCGGTAGAGCGTGATGTCGTGCGGATTGACGACGGCATACACCTGACCGTCGGCGTCGACACCACTCACGGCGATGTCGCCGTCAGCGGTGCGCACCAGCTGGCGGTCCTTTTCGCGGGCCATCGTCCCGCGCAGCAGGTTGATCCCCAGCAGGGTCGCAACGTATCCCGATCGCGGCCGCCGGAAGAGCTCATCGCGGGTGCCGACCTGGGTGATATGACCAGCTTCGAGGACCGCGATCCGGTCGCCCAGCGTGATGGCGTCGATCGGATCGTGGGTAACGTGAACGGTGGCGCAGCGCTGAGTCGCGAGCACGCGGCGCAGGTCGCCGCGAAGTGTGGCGCGGGTGCCGGCGTCGACGGCGGAGAGCGGCTCGTCGAGGAGCAGCAGCGCGGGCTCCAGCACCAGCGCGCGCGCCAGTGCCACGCGCTGCCGCTGGCCACCCGACAGCGTGTCGGGCCATCGGCTCGCGAGTTCAGCCGCGCCGGCCCGCTCCAGCGCCGCATGGACCCGGTCACGGATCGCGCCATTCGGAACTCCGGCGGCACGCAGGCCGAAGGCGACGTTGCCGAACGCGGTGAGGTGCGGGAAGAGCACGTAATCCTGCGTCACCACGGCGATCGGCCGGCGCCACGCCGGGTCGGCGATGCCACGGCTCTGGTCGTACACGGGATGCCCGTCGATCTCGATCGTTCCCGCGTCCGGCATGTCGAGTCCGGCGAGGAGGCGGAGCAACGTGGTCTTGCCCGCGCCGCTTTCGCCGATCACCGCGAGCGATTCTCCGGCGGCGACTTCGAACTCCGCTTCGAGCGCGAAGCCGCCGCGTCGCTTAGCGACCTTCGCGACGAGCACGGCCACCTCCGATCGAAACCGCCCAGGGTGCGGCCCGCAGGCCCAGCAGCAGCGCGAAGGCGAAGACCACCAGCAGCACGGCAAGAGCCACCGCGGCGTCGAGATCAGTCTGCATCGCGGTATAGACCGCGAGCGGCATGGTCTCGGTACGCCCGGCAAGATTGCCGGCGAAGGTGATGGTGGCGCCGAACTCGCCCAGCGCCCGAGCCCACGACATGATCGCGCCGGCGACGATCGACGGCAGCGCCAGC
>JBOHRZ010000497.1:0-1555 GCA_050732975.1 Gemmatimonadales bacterium | reverse complement strand
ATGCCGGCGTTCGAGACCCAGCTCTCCGCCGCCGACCGGTGGGCGGTGGCGCTGTATGCCTCGACACTTCGCCAGGCCCGGCCGTCGGGCACCGTTCCGCCGGAGTTGCAGGCCTTTCCCAGCGTCGCGGTCCTGACCGACTCGGAGGTACTCGCCGCGCTCGGCGCCGGCGCCACGGCGGGCCGCCTCGCAGCGGTGCGGGACTTCCAGCCGGCCACAGGCGGAACCGCCGCCAGCGCCGCCATTTTCGCCACGGTGCGTGGTCAGATCGCGCGAAGTGTCGCGCTGGCACGCAGCGGCCAACCGAAAGTCGCCGCCGACACGGCGTTCGACGCCTATATGGAATTCGAAAAGGTCGAGGGCGACGTTCGTGCTCGTGACGCGTCGCTCGCGAGCGATCTCGAAGCAGCGTTTGCCACCTTGCGGACCCGTGCCGCGGGCGGTGCGACGGCCAACGAGCTCGACACCGTGCAACGCGATATCGCCGCGTTACTGGAGCGGGCCGAGCGCGTGGTGAGCGACCGGATGTCGCCGACGAACCTCTTCATCCAGTCGCTGGTCATCATGCTCCGGGAGGGGTTCGAAGCGATCCTGATCATCGGGGCGCTGATCGCCTTTCTGGTGAAAGCCGGCGCGGCCCATCGCCGCCGCGATATCCACATCGGCGTCGGCGCCGCGGTGGCGATGTCTCTCCTTACCGCCGTGTTGCTGGAGACGGTATTCGTGCTTTCCTCGGCGCACCGCGAGGCGCTTGAGGGCGCCACGATGCTGGTCGCGGTCGTGGTGCTCTTCTACGTGAGCTACTGGTTGCTGTCGAAGATCGAGGTCGCCAAATGGACGGCGTTCGTCAAACGTCGCCTCAACGTCGCCGTCTCGGGCGGGTCAGCCTTCGCGCTCGCGCTCGCGGCCTTCCTCGCCGTCTATCGCGAGGGGTTCGAGACGGTGCTCTTCTACAAGGCGCTCCTGGTCGAGGCGGGTCCGCTGTCGACGACCTTCCTTCCCGTGACGGCCGGGATCCTGATCGGTGCGGCGGCACTCGCGGTGGTATATGTCGCGATCAATCGATGGGGCGTGCGGATTCCGCTCAAGCCGTTCTTTGCAGTGACCAGCGGCTTTCTGTACTACATGGCCTTCGTCTTCGCCGGGAAGGGCGTTGCCGAACTGCAGGAGGGGCGGATCATCTCCGAGACCATCCTGCTCGGCTGGCCGCGCTTCCCGGCACTGGGCATCTATCCCACCGTCGAGTCGATGGCGGCGCAGGGCCTGCTGGCCCTGCTGGCGGTGGTGGCGGTGGTCTGGCTGTTCACCCGACGACGGTCCGGCAAGGCGCCGCCGCCCGATCCGATTCCGCCACGGCCGTCGCTCGAAAGCGACGGCGCGGCGGTCGAGGCGAACATGCTCCGCTCACTGGAGCGGATGGACGCCGATCTCGCGGCGATCAGGGCCGAAGTGGAACGGATGCGGCAGACGGTCGTCGACGCCAGCATCGACGACGCAACGCCTCGCTAGGCGCCTTGTCCCGGGAAGCCGCGAGCGCCGCGGGATGCCGCGGCGC
>JBOHRZ010000496.1:0-1565 GCA_050732975.1 Gemmatimonadales bacterium | reverse complement strand
ATCCAGAGCGTGTCGCGGCGAGTCGCCAGCGCATACGTCGGCCGGTTGAACGACGGATAGAGCGGGACTGCGCCGCTATCGCCCCGCACCGCTGCAATGCCGTGACCGGTGGCGGAGACGATCGTGGTGCCCCACGCGGCAAGCGCGAATGTGCGCTGATCGGTGAGCCCGCGCGAAAGGCCGACGCGTTGGACGTTCTGGTCGACAGGAGTAACGCGCACTGCGCCCTGATCGGTGCCGAGCCAGAGGGTGTCGTGAATCACCGCGAGATACGCGGCCTGGGTGAACGGCAATCCGAGTGACGGCGATCCGAGGATCTGGCGCGCGTCACCGAGATCATCCGGCAGGAGCGTCAGCCCGGCCGGATGATATGGATCGGCATCGGTTTCGACCCAGATGCCTTCGGAAGTCGCCGCCAGGGCGCCGATCACGTCGCCGGGGAGTCCGAGCGGTATCGGCGTGGCGTCGCTCGCGGTGCGATCGAAGAAGACCAGCCCGCGCGTCGATGTGCCGAGATACCATCCCTCGCCGAGCGGGTCGGGAGCGGCTGCGGTGAGGGTGCCCTGGCGGAGCAGCGGCCCCGTGACGACGCGGGCGAGGATTCCGCGCAACTGCGGCAGTTCGCGCAACGCGTCGTTCACGGTCGGCGTCGGCACCGGGCGGCGCGGCGCGGGCGACGGCACCGCAACGCCCCCGATGCGCGGCATGTTCGCCCAACCGCTGACGGTGCGGAACCAGATTGTGCCGGGATCGGCCTGATCGGTGACGATCGCCGTGGCGATGCCGGGAAGCGCGCCGCGATCCCACCGGTTGGCGAACGGATCGTAGTGGATCCATTGCGCGCCGGCGATCATCCACAGGGTGCGATCGACCGGATCGGCGAATGCCGCGGTAACGCCGCGGAGTTCGCCGACCTCGTCGGGCGACCGCGGCACATCCCAGCGCCGCTCGAGCGGCAAGCGGATCGCCACTGCGCTGGGGTACACCACGTACACGCGATCGCTGGTCGATGCGATGGCAAGTACTTGGGAGAAATCACCGACGGTCACCCGATCTTCGGGGCGGAATCCGCTGCTCGGCTCGGGAACGGACGGTCCGACGCTGCCGCCGCATGCGGCGACGGCGGCGAAGAGCAGGAAGCCGGGCCGCCGCCAGGCTGCTGTCACACGGCCTTCGGCGCCGGAAGATCGAGGAGAACCGGTGCGCGGCGAACAGCTTGCGGTCGTTGCCACGCTTTCCATATCTCGGAGAGCGCCGTCACCACGTCCATCGGACGCATGGCTCGGGCGGTGACCCGGCGCGCGGCAGCATCCGCCGCTTCACCCATCGCCTGCGCCGCAACCGCGGCAGCGTCGGGAAGGGCGACGCCCTGCCCCAACAGCGACGCGATCAACCCGGTGAGCACATCGCCGCTGCCTCCGGTGGCGAGGCCGGGGTTTCCTGCCGCAACGGTGAGCAGATGACCATCGGGTGAGGCGACCACGGTCGGCACACCCTTGAGAAGGACGGTCGCGCCGCAGGCGTGCGCCGCGCGTGACGCGGCGTCCCACGGCGCCGTCTCGAGA
>JBOHRZ010000495.1:0-1582 GCA_050732975.1 Gemmatimonadales bacterium | reverse complement strand
GGGTTACCTGACCGCGGGACTCAGCGTCGATGGCGAGGACTGGCGCGATACCAGCACCACCGAAGGCATCTTGCGCAACGTACTGCGCGGCCGGGACTCGGCCCGCGCCCGTGGCGGGCGCGAATCGGGCAACGTGGTGCTGCTGCACGACGGCGGCGGCGACCGCTCGCGCACCGTGGCGATCCTGGGCCGGATCATCGATTCGCTCCGGGCGCGGGGAGATACCCTCGTATTGTTGAGCCGCCTGGTGAATCTCCCGTCCACGGTTGCGATGCCGCTGGTCACCGGCCGCAGTTCGCTGACGCGCCTGGTCGAGCTGCTGATGTTCGGGGCCATCAGCGGCATCGAAGTCGGATTCTACTACTTGTTCTTCATTGCCATCGTGCTCGCCATGGCCCGGCTTCTGGTGGTATTGGCGCTGGCAGCGATCCAGCGCTACCGGCGCCGGCCCGAGGTCGTCGATTACCTGCCGTCGGTGAGTGTGGTCATCCCGGCCTTCCGTGAGGAAACTGTCATCGTCGCGACGGTGCGGTCGGTGCTCGAGCAGGATTACGCCGGATGGCTGGAGGTGCTGGTGGTCGACGACGGCTCGCCGGACGATACCCACGGCGTCGCCGAGCGGGCCTTTGCCGCGCGCCCGCGGGTGCAGGTGCTGACCAAACCCAACGGCGGCAAGGCCAGTGCCCTCAACTTCGGCATCGCGCGTGCCCGCGGCGACATTATCGTCGCGATCGACGCTGACACGCTGTTCGACCCCGATTCGGTGCGCCATCTGATTGCACCGCTCTCCGATCCCCACGTCGGCGCCGTCGCGGGCAACGCCAAAGTCGGCAATCGCATCAACCTGGTGACCCGTTGGCAGGCGCTCGAGTACATCACCTCGCAGAACCTCGACCGGCGCGCGTTCGCGCTGCTCGATTGCATCATGGTGGTTCCTGGCGCGATTGGCGCCTGGCGCCGGGCGCTGGTACAGAGCGTGGGCGGTTTCTCCAGCGACACCCTCGCCGAAGACCAGGATCTCACCCTTTCGATCGGACGGGGCGGTCACCGCGTCGCGTACGCGGACCGGGCGATTGCCTGGACCGAAGCCCCCGATACCCTGCGCGGACTCGCCAAGCAGCGGTTCCGCTGGGCCTTCGGGACGCTGCAGTGCGCCTGGAAGCACCGCGATCTGCTCTTCCGGCGCGATGCGGGAACCCTCGGCGCGGTGGCACTGCCGAACGTATGGATCTTCCAGCTCATGTTCTCCATCATCGCGCCCGCGGCCGATTTGGTGTTCGCCTTCTCGCTGCTGGTGGTGATCGATACCTTCCATGAGCACAACACGACCTACGCGCTGGCCGCGCTCAGCCACATCGTAGCGTGGTACGGGATCTTCATTGCGGTCGACTGGGGCGCGGCGACGGTGGCATTCCTGATGGAGCCGAATGAGGACCGCCGCCTCACCTGGCTGGTCTTCCTCCAGCGCTTCGCCTATCGCCAGGTGATGTACTGGGTGGTGTTGCGGTCGATGGTGGCGGCGTTGCGCGGACGGCTGGTCGGCTGGGGCAAGCTGGAGCGGAAGGCGACGGTCGGGATGCGG
>JBOHRZ010000494.1:0-1587 GCA_050732975.1 Gemmatimonadales bacterium | reverse complement strand
CACGCCGATCCGGGAGGCGCCGAAGCGCCGGGCCACCCAGCCGTCGCCCAGGTCGGTGGCGGCGGCCAGTGCCAGCACGGTCAATCGCACCGGCGCGCTCGGCACCAGCGGGAAGATGATCGCCAGCGGAATGCGCATGGTGGTGATCGCGTCGGCGATGGAGAAGGGCACCAGACGCGTGGCGGTGCGGGGGGCAGCCATGACTGAAAGCTACTCCGGCGGCGAAGTCGTCACGACACCCTCGGCGCGCGCGGCGGGATCGAGCGCGTTGCTGACGACGCGGTAGACGTCGGCCGCATTCACGGCACGATACGGCGCGGCGGGATCCAGCAGTTCGCCGACTCCGTCGCCGAGCAGCCAGGCGTCGGCAATCTCGGCGGCGAAAGCGCCCGCCGTCTGGCGCGCCATTTCCACTTCGCCGGCGAGCATCGCCGTCGCCCGGCGAACCTCGTCGCCGGCCGGCGGTTCGCGACGGAAGCGATCCAGTTCCTCCAGCATGGCGTCGCGCGCCTCGCCGAGACGGGCCGGATCGGTGGCGATATAGGTGAGCAACCCGCCGGCACGGCGGCGCTGCCACGAGTCGGCGATCACGGTGTATGCCAGCGAGCGGGCGCTGCGCAGCGACTCGAAGAGACGGCCGCCGAGCCCGGCGGCGATGGCGCCCCAGGTCTCCGCCGCAAACCGATCCGGGCTGGTGCGCGACGGCCCGGGAAAGAGCATCGCCATCGCGGCCTGCTCGCGGTCGCGGTATGCGATCCGGCTGCCGGGACGCACCGGCATTACGCGGGGCGCCGGCAGACCGGCACCCCCCGGCTCGCCCGCGGTCTGCACCGCGCCGGCGATTGCCTCGGCAAGCTGGACCGGATCGCCATCGCCGACCGCCACGATCGTGGTACGGCCGCCCGCGAGCAGCGCGCGGTGCGTGTCACCAACACGCTCGGCGTCGAATGTGGCGATCGCCGCTTCGGTGCCCAGCAGCGGTGAGCCGTAGCCGGTGTCTCCGAATGCGGCGGCAAACGCCAGTTGCATGGGGAACCGCATCATGTCGTCGGCGATGGAGCGCGCGTCGGCCATGAGGAGCAGGCGTTCGATCGCGACGTCGTCCGGGTCGAAGCGCGGCCGGCGGAGCACTTCGTCGATCAGCGCGGCGGCGTCCGCCGCGCGGGCGGTCAGCGTCACGGTACCGAACCCGATCAGATCGGGACTCAATGTCGGCCGCAGCGCACCGCCCAACGATTCGATCGCGAATGCCAGCGCGGCGCCGGGGAGTCGCTCGGTGCCACGCATCATGGCGCGAACGGCGAGCGCGGCGAGACCGGCGGTGGCGGAATCCTCGATATCGGTCCGGCGGCGGTAGAAGCCGACCGCCGTCTGCCCGGTATCGCCGAACTGCGCGGTGAGGATGTCGCAGTCATCGATGGCAAGGTGGTGCACGGTACCGTGTACATCGCGAAGCCCGCCGGAACGCCCGACGCGCGCCACCGGCCGTTGTGCCGGCTGCATCACCGGATCCTGTGCGCGAGAAGGCATCTGCCACGCCCGCTGCAACATCGCGTCGTCGAACGGGACCGCGACGCCGCTGGCGGC
>JBOHRZ010000493.1:0-1589 GCA_050732975.1 Gemmatimonadales bacterium | reverse complement strand
AAGTTGAGGTGGCATGAGCGAGGCATCGCCGATGCTGGCGCGGGTACTCAAGGCCGCGATGCTGCGCGGCGCGTCGGACGTGCACGTCAAGGCAGGCGACGTAGTGCGGGCGCGGGTCGAAGGCGAACTGGTGCCGCTCACCAAACAGCGGCTCACCCCGGCGCAGACGCGGGCGCTTGCGGCGATGTTTGCCGGGTTGTCCGCCGACGACAACCGAGTCGACACCATCCGCGATTTTGATTGTTCGTGGGGGGTTGCCGGCGTCGGACGATTCCGCGTCAATGTCCTGCGTCAGCGCTCGTCGTTCATGATGGTACTGCGAGTGATCCCCTTCTCGGTGCCGACGCCGGAAGGCCTCGGGCTCCCGGAAATCGTCACGTCGATCGCCGAAACGCACGATGGCCTGGTACTGGTGACCGGCCCAGGGTCCTCCGGCAAGACCTCGACAATCGCGGCGATGGTGCATCACATCAACCGGGGTCAGCAGCGCCACATCGTGACGCTCGAGGATCCGATCGAGTACCTGCATCGGGATCTGTCGAGTTCACTGTCGCAGCGCGAGATCGGCACCGACACCGAGGACATGGCCACCGGGCTTCGCGCGGCGCGGCGTCAGGACGCCGACGTGATTGTACTGAGCGACCTTCGCGAACCTGCGGCGATCGACCGCGCGCTGCGGGCCGCGGAATCGAGCTGCCTGGTGATCGCGGGGCTCACCGCGTTTGATGCGACCGCCGCGATCGTGCAACTGATCGCACGGATGAATCCCGAAGAACGCGAAGTCGGGCGGATGCGGCTTGCGGATGCGCTGCGCGCCGTGATCGCCCAGCGCCTGGTGCAGAAATCCAGGGCCGGGGCCCGGCACGCCATCATCGAGTGGGTCGAGTCGACCGCGGCGATCCGCGACGCGATCGCCGGCGGCGCCGATCCGGCGACGTTGCGCAAGGCGGTGGAGAAGGCGGTCAAGGACGGCAAGGCGGAGCTCTTTCCGGCGTCGGCGCGCGAGAGCGCCTGATGTTCGACCGCAAGCACAACTGCGTCGTCGTGGTGGGTGCGCAATGGGGCGACGAAGGCAAGGGGAAGATCGTCGACGTGCTCGCCGAGCGCGCCGACATGGTCGTGCGGTACCAGGGCGGCGCCAATGCCGGTCACACCGTCGTGGTCGGCGAGCGGCAAACCGTTCTGCACCAGATTCCTTCAGGTATTCTGCATCCCGGCACGGCGTGCGTTGTCGGCAACGGCGTGGTCCTCGACCCGGAAACGTTCTTCACGGAGTTCGACCAGCTCGCCGAGCAGGGGATTGCCATAGCGGGGCGGCTGTTTGTGTCCGACCGGGCGCACGTGGTGCTGCCGTACCACAAACTTCTGGATCAGGCCAGCGAACGGCAGCAGCAGATCGGCACCACCGGCCGCGGAATCGGCCCGGCCTACGAAGACAAGATCGGCCGCCGTGGCATCCGCGTGGCCGACTTCTGCCGCGGCGGCGATGCGCGGGAGATGCTGGCGCCGCGCGTGGAGCGCGCCAACGCCATGCTGGCGATGATGGAGGGGACGGGGGGAGCATCGGCCCGAGCCGACCTCGATGAGCA
>JBOHRZ010000492.1:0-1596 GCA_050732975.1 Gemmatimonadales bacterium | reverse complement strand
ACGCCACGACGTGACGCTGCCAGACGTCCCGCAATGGACCGAAGCCGAACGCCTCGCGAAAGAAAAGGAGATCATCGGCTTCTTCATTTCCGGTCATCCGCTGGAGCGCTACCGCGCCGTGGTCGAACTCGTCAGCACCCGCACGACGGCAACGCTGTCGACCTGGGACGAGCGCCCGGTGACGATCGCCGCCGTGATCATCGGCGTGAAGCGGCAGATCTCGAAGAAAACGTCGAAGGAGTACGCCCGCATCACGCTCGAGGACTTCCACGGCAGCTCCGAAGCCCTGGTCTTCCCGGATGCGTGGGCGCGCCTCAACCAGACCATCCGCCCCGACGCCGTCCTGCTGCTCACGGGCGGTTACTCCACCCGCGACCGCGACGAGGATCAGGCGCCGTTCGTGGTCGAGAGCGCTCGCGACCTGGCCGAGCTGGAAGCCTCGGGAATGCTGGCGGTGGCGATCCGCTGGGCCGCTCCCCGGCCACCGGAAGTCGAGACCCTGCAGGCGGCCGCCCGCCTGTGCGAAGATCACCCGGGTGCGGCCCCGCTCTATATTGATTGGACCGACGGCAATGGCCATTCGGCCCGGCTGCGGTCGCGTCGGCTGCGGGTCGGCGCCGGGGCCACGACGCTGCGGGCCCTGCGGGACATTTTCGGCGGTGACGCGGTTTCCCTGATTCGCGCGGAGTAACGAGCATGGCCATCGCCTACGCGCTGGACTTCGAGAAGCCGCTGGCCGAGCTGGAACGACAGATCGACGAACTGCGCCGGATCAGCGACGAACGCGCCATCGAAGTCGACGATGAGATCACCGCGCTCGAAGAGAAGCTCGCCGCCAAACGCGCCGAGATCTACAGCGATCTCACTCCGATGCAGCGGGTGCAGGTAGCTCGCCATCCGCGCCGCCCATACACGCTCGATTACCTGTCGAGCATCTTCACCGACTTCATCGAGCTGCACGGCGACCGCCTCTTTCGTGACGATCCCGCGATCGTCGGCGGATGGGCCCGCCTCCATCGCCAGTCGGTGATGGTGATCGGCCACCAGAAGGGCCGCGACACCAAGGACAACATCAAGCGCAACTTCGGGATGCCGAACCCGGAGGGGTACCGCAAGGCCCTGCGCCTCATGCAGCTCGCCGCCCGCTTCCACGTGCCGGTGATTACGCTGATCGACACACCCGGCGCCTATCCCGGCCTCGACGCCGAGGAGCACGGCCAGTCCGAGGCCCTGGCGCGCAACATCCTGGAGATGTCGGCGCTGCCGACGCCGATCATCTCCGCGGTGATCGGCGAGGGCGGTTCGGGTGGCGCGCTGGCACTCGGCGTTGCCGACCGTGTCATCATGTTCGAGAACTCGGTCTACTCGGTGATTTCGCCCGAAGGGTGCGCGGCGATTCTCTGGAAGGATTCCACCCAGCGAGAGCGCGCCGCCGAGGCGCTCAAGCTCACCGCCGCCGATCTCACCAGGCTCGGCCTGGTCGACGAAGTCATCCCCGAACCGGTGGGCGGCGCGCACTTCGACCCCGACGCCGCCGGCGACGCGCTGCGAAAGGCGCTGGTCAAGTCGCTCACCGAGTTGAACAAGATCCGCCCC
>JBOHRZ010000491.1:0-1598 GCA_050732975.1 Gemmatimonadales bacterium | reverse complement strand
GATTCCTGGCGTCTGACCGATTGATCCTGGCCTCCGCCAATCTCGTTCTGCGGTCACGCCGACTCGTTCTGCCGTTATGCGCACTCGTATCGTCGTCCTGCGCAGTCGTTCTGCCATCCCCTCACATCGTTCTGCCGTGTCGCACATTCATTCGGCTGACCGGCAATCCGGATCGATCATCCGGTGAGTTGGTTGGGCCGCCATCCAATCGCGCTGCATCGCGAGCCAGGTTCATCGGAGAGGCAGCCGAGGTCGTTTCACCGCCTTCCGGTCTCGAAGTGCGGCCGACAAACCGGTCACGGCGGGAGGTCGTTTCCCCCGCTCACCGTCCCGGCACGTCGTCCCAGTTCATGATCGCGTTGAAGAGCATGTTGAACTCGTCGTGGTTCTGAGGTTGCGGCTGCAGTATTCAGCCCTCATGTGCACTCGATGGATGATGGTCGCGACGGCGCCTGCTGCGACACTCGGGCCATGCTCCGTTGCCCACACCAGCCGACTGGGGACAGATTATGGCCATGCGGGCTGCACAGGGATCATGGACCGTGGAGATGCTCGACACGCTGGAGGACGACGGCCAGCGGTACGAGCTCATCGACGGCGAGTTGTACATGACGCCGGCGCCATCGGACGTTCACCAGCTCGTGGCGGGGGAGTTGCACGCCCGGCTGAAGGTGTATTTGCGCCCCTCATCGATCGCGCGCGCCATGATCTCTCCGGCGGACGTTCGCCGCGGCGATCGCACCCGTAATCGAGTACAGCCGGATGTGTTCGTCGTGCGCCTCACCGCGGGACGCCGTCCGCCGTATCCCTTTGACCTCGGCGATCTGCTCCTCGCGGTGGAGATCTCGTCACCCGGCAATCCGCGTCTCGACTACCAGGTGAAACGGGAGCTGTACCTGGCGCACGGAATCCCGGAATACTGGATCGTGAATGCCGAGGCGCGTGTCTTTTCGCGCTGGACGTCGGTCGAAGATCCCGGGCAGGAGTTCAGCCACAGCATCACCTATCATCCCGCCGGACTCCCCGAGCCGCTGGTGATCGAGATCCCGGCGCTGTTTGACGAGGCGCTGGGGTAACCAGGCGTCGCTGGAGCTCCCCGCACCATGACATGGGGTCCGTCGCGATGGCGCAAGGTCGAATTCGTCCCCTCACCGTCCCGGCACGTCGTCCCAGTTCAGGATCGCGTTGAAGATCATGTTGAACTCACCGTGGTTCTGCCAGCGGTAGATCGGATTGTTGCTGAACAGAATCACCCGCCCGTGGCCGTGATACGCTTCCGGCACGTCGGCCGCGAAGACCCGGCCTTTGAGCGCATCCGCCCCGGTCATCAGTCCTGACAGCACCGCGGCATCGCCGCCCACGTAGCGCGCCAGCGCGTTGGCCGAATCGGCGACTCCGACCCGCAGCGTCTGCCCGCCAACGTACTTGATCGGGATCTTCCGGTCGGCATAGCCATAGAACACCGGATCATCTGTCCGCTCGATTTCGGCCTCCACGATCGGATGCTCGGCGGAGAGCCCGGGGACGGCTTCCATGTCGACCGTGTGCGCCCAGCCGAAATCGATCGGGAAGCGCGCCGCCTGCCCGACGGCGATCAG
>JBOHRZ010000490.1:0-1603 GCA_050732975.1 Gemmatimonadales bacterium | reverse complement strand
CCGATGGTCGATCCGAGGTCGGATTCGCGGGTCTTGAGGAAGGTCTCGTAGCGCCAGTAGAAATCCTCCGACCGCCCCAACGCCACGGCATCGGGCTGCACCACCGAATAGCTGCCGCCAGCCGCGCCGACCCGTGCGTCGGCGAAGTTGGTGACCAGCAGCCGGATCGCGTCCGTGGCCAGGACCGAAGAAGCGTCCGACAGCACCACAATGTCGCCGCGCAACTGCGGAATCGTGTCGTTCATCGCGACGATCTTGCCGCGATTCAGCGGGTAGGCCGCCACCCGGACCCGAACGCCGTCTGCCAGTTCGCGGGCGATATCAGCGGTGCAGTCGCGCGATCCGTCACAGGCGATCACGACTTCGAGGCGATCCGCCGGATAGTCGAGATCGAGCGCATTGCGGATCTTCGCCGCAATGACCCGCTCCTCGTTGTACGCGGGCACCAGCAGCGATACCGTCGGTTCTACCGGGGCACGACCTACCGGCCGGCGAATCACCAGGCCGAGGAGCAGGAGGAGGACGGGGTAGCCGAGGTAGGCGTAGACCGGGATCGCCACCGAAAGCCAGAACACCACGACGAGGGCCATGCCGCGCCGGCGCGCAAGATCGGTGCCCTTGCGCGTAATATTCCCGGATGCCAACGGTACTGGAGGTACTGACCGGGCGCGGCATGGTGCACCAGGCCACGCCGGACCTCGGCGCGCGCCTGGCGCGAGGGCCTATCGCCGGCTATGTCGGCTTCGATCCGACCGCCGAATCGCTCGGCATCGGCAATCTGATACCGGTCATGGCGCTGGCCTGGCTGCAGCGCACCGGCGGCCGGCCCATTGCGGTGATCGGCGGAGGCACCGGCCTGGTGGGCGATCCGTCCGGCAAGCGCAGCGAGCGGCCGATGCTGGCTCCGGAAGACGTCGCGCGAAATGCGGGGGCGATTCGCCGCCAGCTCGAACGCTTCCTCGACTTCGACCCGGGCCCATCGGCAGCTATGTTACTGAACAACATAGCGTGGCTCGGCGATCTCCGTCTGCTCGACTTCCTGCGCGACACCGGCAAATATTTCACCGTCAACTACATGCTGCAGAAGGAGTCGGTGTCCTCGCGCATGGCCTCGGGGATTTCCTTTACGGAATTCAGCTACATGCTGGTGCAGGCGTACGACTTCGCGCACCTGGCCCGCGTCGAGGAGTGCGAACTGCAGCTCGGCGGCAGCGACCAGTGGGGCAACATCACGGCGGGGATCGAGCTGGCCGCGCGACGCGACGGCCGGCAACTGCACGGGCTGGTCTCACCGCTGCTCGTGGCGGCGTCAGGCGCCAAGCTGGGCAAGAGCGAAAACAGCAACATCTGGCTCGATCCGGCGCGCACTTCGCCGTACGCATTCCACCAGTATTTCCTGCGCATCGACGACGCCGATGTCGAGTCGCTGCTACGATTCCTGACCTTCATCGACCTCGCCGAGATTGCGGCGCTGATGGTCGAGCACGGGCGCGATCCCGGCCGCCGCGCGGCCCAACGCCGCCTGGCCGACGACATCACGGCACGGGTACACGGTCGCGACGCCGTGGTGCGCGCCACCCGCGCAGCCGAGATCCTTTTCGGC
>JBOHRZ010000489.1:0-1624 GCA_050732975.1 Gemmatimonadales bacterium | reverse complement strand
ACGGTGTAATTCACACCGCCGATCGTACCTTCATCGCTGAAGACCAGCAGCGTTCCGTCGCCACTCAGGACCGGCAGATCGGACTGGTCGCGGATGCCAAGATTGGTTGCTTCAGGTGCGCCCGGGCCGCGTGCCATGAGCGTGTATGGCTGTTCGTCACGCGTGACCAGCAGTTGCCCGGAACGGGCAACGTCCTGCACCGTCAGTCCGCAGGCACCCGAGAGGACGACGTGAGTTTTGCCGTTCCGATGAAGATCGTGCACATCGTACGCTCCATACGAGCCATTGGACCCGGAAAAGAGGAGGCTCTCACCGTTCGCCCGCCACGCCAATCCTTCCAGCCCCCAGAATTGCCCGGAACGCGCCACCGGGCGACCGGTGCGATCGACGATTACGGCAGTGCCGCGGTCATCCCATCTCGCCGGGTGCTCGAAGTAGGCGACTGCATCCCCCGACGGCGAGATCCGCACGTCGGACAGATACCCGCCAGTTCGCACAATCACCGCACCCATCGGATACTCAAGTTGATCGACGGCGCTGCTGTCCCGGATTACCGCCATCGCCTTTGCGTCGGGCGCCCAGTCGGCTTCGCGCACGTCAACGGCGAGTTCGTGGGGGGCTCCGCCGCTCAGCGGGAGCGTGGCCAGCGTGCCGGTCGCGAAGAGCCGATGTTCGTTGCCACGTGCGTGGGTCAGCACCGCCGCCACGCCCGTCGACGAGAGGCTCAGCAGCTGGGTCGAATCGGGGCCGAGCGGCTCCGGATCAGGGTGATCCGGGCGAACGATGAAAAGCCGTGGCGTGCTGCCGGATCCCCGGGTGGCGCTGAACACGATCGTCTGCCCGTCGGGAGCGAAACGCGCGCTGAAGATGGACTGCGACGCGAATGTTTCCGGCGTGAATGTTGGTGCCATACCGCCGGGCGCGCGACGCGTCGACCACACCGCCAACCCGATCGCGATGCACGTGACGGCGAGCGCGGCCCACGACCACGGATTGCGTAGCCACCAACCGAGGGTGCGCACGTTGGCGGGCATCGCCACGGCAGCGGTGGCCGTGGTGAATGCCGGGTTGATCAACGCCTCCGCGAACGCCCTGGCGTTCTCGAACCGGTCGGCGGGCAATTTCTCCAGGGACTTGCTCACGGCGGCCGCGACATTCGGCGGTACACTCTTGCGGAGCTTGCTGACCGGTGCGGCGTCCTCGGTGACGATTTTCATGATGACTTGTTGCGCCGACGAGCCCGTGTGCGGTGGCTCGCCCGTCAGCATTTCGTACAGCACGCTGCCGAGCGAATAGATGTCGCTGCGGCCGGTGATTTCGCGATCGGCCGTCGCTTGTTCCGGACTCATGTAGTGCGGGGTGCCGAGGCTGAGGCCGGTTTCGGTCATCCGTCCGCCGGCGGCGGCACTGACCGCGAGCGCGATCCCGAAGTCCATCACCATCGGGCGGCCGTCGTGCAGCAGGATGTTCTCGGGCTTGATGTCGCGATGGATCACGCCATGGCGATGGGCGTAATCGAGTGCGTCGGCGACGTCGGTGGTGATCCTGACGGCTTCGTCGATGCCGAACTGGGTCTCGCGGTTGAGTTTCTCGCGGACGGTCTCGCCCTCGATGTACGGCATCA
>JBOHRZ010000488.1:0-1637 GCA_050732975.1 Gemmatimonadales bacterium | reverse complement strand
CATCGATCACGATCAGCGCGCCCTCACGAGCCCGGAGCCCAGCGACCAGCGACCAGCGACCAGCACCCCTTCTCTCCTTCTCTCCTTTCTGCGTGTCATACTCTCGCGGTTGAGTCGTCTCCGGCGCATGCTTGGAGTGATGTTTCACCCTTTGGCCGGTGAAAGTCAGGCCGCATGTAGCCGCTCGCACCAGACCCCGTGATCGTCGCCGCCGAGATCAACGAGTATCCCGGCGCACCCGCCGACGATCGCGCCATCTCGTGGCCCGCGATCTTTGCGGGAGCGTTCGCCGCCGCCGCGGTCGGCTTGATCCTTCTCGCCCTCGGCGCGGGCACGGGTCTGTCACTGCTATCGCCGTTCGGCGGCGGGCCCGCGCCGCGGGCCGTCGGCCTCGGCGAGCTGATCTGGTACGCCCTGGCGCAGATCATTGCCGGCGGCCTTGGCGGCTACCTCGCCGGAAGGTTTCGCACCAAGTGGGTCGGCGTGCATCCGCACGAGCGGCACTTTCGTGACTCGGCCCATGGTTTTCTCGCGTGGGCGGTCGGCCTGGTGCTGACGACCGCACTCGTGGTCTGGGCGGCGGCGGCGATCGCCCGCATGGCAATGCCGGCCGCCGAAGCGGCTGGTGCGACGGGTAACGCTCCCGGTCAGTACTTCGTCGACCGACTCTTCCGCCCGGCGGCGACGCCGGCGCCCGCTGGCGATAGCGCGAACGGCCGCACCACGGTGACCGTCCCCGCCGATGCCGAGATCCGATCGCAGGCCGAGGTGATTCTCGCCCGTTCGTTGCGGGAGCGCGCGTTGGCGACCGACGATCGGAGCTATCTCGCACAACTGGTGACGGCGACCACCGGCCTCGGCGCCCCTGCTGCGCAGCAACGCGTCGATGACGACTTTGCCGCCGCGCAACAGGCGTTCGACGCCCGCCGCAAGGACGCGGCACATTTCCTCTACTGGTTGTTCGTGGCATTACTACTGGGAGCATTCTCGGCGAGCTGGATGGCCACCATCGGCGGCCGGAACCGCGAGACGCTGCACGTCCTCTGACGGCACGGCCACGTCCGCGCCACTCTTCGACCCGGAGATCGTTCGATGCGCTCCATCCTGCTCTGGCTCCTCGGTGTCCCGATTCCGTTCATCATCCTGATCGGACTGTTCAGCCACTTCTGAGCCCGAAGCCCGAAGCCCGAAGCCCGGAGCCCGGGGCTCGGCGCCCATCGTCGCGGTCGGCCTGCAACAATGCGACGCTGCTGACGCGGAAAAGGCCGGATGAAGCGGATCAGGCGGATAAATCCTGGGGTTCGTTCCTCGCGCGGCGACGCTCCACTCACGAAGCAACGCTCGTCGCACCGGGGTGCTCGGTACCCCACGCCTTATCCGTTTAATCCGCTTCATCCGCTTCATCCGCCTTATCCGCGTCCAGAACGCGACGTTCCCTCTGGCTGTCATCGACGACGGGCGCCGAGCCGTGCGCCGCGTGAACTCAACTTCGATGGATCAACGACCCGATCCAGCCTCCGACGAGGGCCAGCAGGACGGTCGGCACCAGGAACCAGATCTGCGCGCCGAATGACGGGTCGCGCGAGTCCGAGCCTGCATTGATCTCGTGCTGCAACTGCAATCCGCCGACCAATCCG
>JBOHRZ010000487.1:0-1647 GCA_050732975.1 Gemmatimonadales bacterium | reverse complement strand
GCCACGTGCTGTCGCTGTTCTATCTCCCGCCCGGCGCGGTTGAACCGGCGGAGCGGATCGCTCGGCATCCCGAGTGGGTCTATGACTACACGATCAAGCGCAACCTGGTCGCCATCGTGTCGGACGGTTCGGCGGTGCTCGGCCTCGGCAACATCGGTGCCCGTTCGGCGATGCCGGTGATGGAAGGCAAGGCGGTGCTGTTCCACACGTTCGGCGGCGTGGAAGCGTTTCCGATCTGCCTCGCGACGCAGGACCAGGACGAGATCGTCGCGATCGTCAAGCGACTGGTGCCGACGTTCGGCGGCGTCAACCTGGAGGACATCTCCGCGCCGCGCTGCTTTTACATCGAGGAGCGGCTCCGGAACGAAACCGACATTCCGATCTTCCACGACGATCAGCACGGCACCGCGGTGGTGGTATTGGCCGGCGTGCTCAATGCCTGCAAGCTCACCGGCCGGCGCCTCCAGGACCTGTCGATCGTCGTCAACGGCGCTGGCGCCAGCGCCATCGCGGTGAGCAGACTGCTGATCCGCGTCGGCGTGGGCGACGTGGTGCTGTGCGACACGGTCGGCGCGATCTATCCGGGGCGCGCCAAGGGGATGAACCGGGTCAAGGAAGAGATGGCGGCGATCACCAACAAGGCGAACATCCGCGGCGGGCTGGCCGAGGCGATGCGAGACCGCGACCTCTTCATCGGGCTGTCGGTGGCCGGCGCGGTGAAGCCGGAGATGGTGCGCAGCATGCACCCGCATCCGATCGTGTTTGCGCTCGCGAATCCGTCGCCGGAGATCTTTCCCGACGCGGCGAAGGCAGCGGGTGCGGCGGTGTGTGCTACCGGCCGCAGCGACCTGCCCAACCAGGTGAACAACTCGCTGGCGTTCCCGGGGATCTTCCGCGGCGCGCTCGACACCCGCGCGCGCAACATCACCGATCCGATGAAGATCGCCGCCGCCCATGCCATCGCCTCTTCGGTCGAGGAGGACGGGCTGACGGCGGATTGCATCATCCCCAACGCGATGGATCTAAGGGTGGCGCCGCGGGTCGCGGTCGCGGTGGCGCGGGTGGCGATGGAGACCGGCGAAGCGCGCACTGTCGTCGACGACGCCACGGTGATCGCCCGGTGCACCGAGTTCGTTTACGAGCGGCGGCAATCGGTCGCGGCCCCGGCCGCGGCGGTGGTGTAGGGATCTACCTGGTTGTCATCCTGAGCGAAGCGCCTGCGCAGCAGGCGCGGAGTCAAAGGACCGGCTTCTTCTTGCCGTCCTTCTCTCAGCCTTGACACTCCGAACGCCGCCGTACTAGCTTCTCGTCACAACCGAAGTGTCACGTGGTCATTTGCCGCCTATTGCCGCCACGCTAAATAATGTGCTAAAAAGCGAGATGCCCGGCGGCTCCATTCGTCCGGGCGTTCTTGTTTTCCAGAGGCGGCGGTACCCTGACCGGAGCTGGTCATGCCGCCGAAGTGCGACTCGATCGATCGACCCCGCAAGGTCACCACCGCCACACTGCGCGCCATGCGCGCCCGGCGTGAGCCGACCGTGTTCGTCACCGCGTACGACTTCCCCACCGCCGTTTTCGCCGATCGTGCCGGCATCGACGGCATCCTGGTCGGCGATTCCGCGGCGATTACGATGCTCGGTCATTCCG
>JBOHRZ010000486.1:0-1661 GCA_050732975.1 Gemmatimonadales bacterium | reverse complement strand
CCTTCTCGTTGCTTACTGACGCCGGGTCGGGCGGCGGCGACATTGCAGCCGCCAACCAGGATTGGGGCTACTACGACGTGAGCACCCTGGCGCGGACTTCGCTCAACGGCGGTTTGCCGGCCGGCGACGTGACCATGTCCGGTTCGTGGGGCCTCTATGTCCTGATGACGGATGGCTCCTATGCCTATTCCGGATCGGACAACCAGTTCGCCCTGTTCGGGTTCAACGACGCCGGATCGGCGCCGGCAACTCTGGGCGCGGAGGGCGATTCCTGGATCGCCGGCATCGAGGATATCTACACCGGCCCGAACGGCGGATCGGACAAGGATTACCAGGACATGCTCTTCCGGATCGACGACGACGGCCCGGGCACGACCGAGTCCGTGGTCCCCGAGCCGGCGACGATGTCGCTGCTGGCCTTCGGCCTGGTGGGATTGGCCGGTTTCAAGCGGCGTCGCAAGACAGCGTAACTCGACCATCCGGCGGTTTGCCGGATGGTGTGAACGCGGGGCGCGGACTTCGGTTCGCGCCCCGCGTTGGTTTCACGACAGACTATCGAAGGGGTTGCCGCCGCTGAGTACCGACAGGTCGCCGGCATCGCGAATCGCCGTCGCCGCCTGGATCATCGCGTCGACGGCCACCCAGGTGAGCGCGCCGCCGATGCTGATCCGCCGGGCACCGGCAGCGGCGATCTCGCCGACCATGAGGTTGCGCCGAGCCAGCACGTTCACCGGTTTCGTCACCGCGTTGCACACCTGGCGGATCTCCTCGACAGTCGCGAGCCCCGGCGCGAACACGACATCGGCCCCCGCACGCTCGAAGGCCTGCAAGCGCGCGATGGTGTCATCGAGATCGTGGTGGCCGCGGATGTGATTCTCGGCCCGTGCGGTCAGCGTGAACGGGAAATCGAGCCGGCGCGCGGCCTCGACGGCAGCCGCGATCCGCTCGCTCGCCTGCGGGATGTCGTAGAGAAACTCGCCGTCGCGGTCCCAGTCTTCGACCGAGCCGCCGACAGCACCCGACTCGGCGATCCGCGTGATCGCCCGCGCGGCGTCTTCAGGGCGGGGGCCATAGCCGTTCTCGAGGTCGACCGATACCGGGAGTGACGTGGCCCCGTCGATTGCCGTGGCGTGCGCGGCCATCTCGTCGAGTGTCGCGGCGCCGTCGCTCCGCCCCAGCGTGAACGCGAATCCCGACGAGGTTGTGGCGAGCGCGCTGAAGCCCAGCGATGTCAGCATCCGGGCACTGCCCGCGTCCCATGGATTGGGAATGACGAAAGCTGGCCCGGCATGGAGCGCCCGGAACGCTTCGCCCTTGTCACGTTGATTCATCGACAACTCCCAGCACCACCTTGCCGACCTTGCCCCGCTTCGCGAGACGACTGAACGCCTCGCGGAACTGCGTGAGGGGAAAACCTGAATCGATCAGGACGCGAATCGTGCCGGCTTCGAACAGCGGCGACATCTCGATCAACTGCTCGCGATTCGGCGTCACGACAAAGTAGTCGGCCTCGACGCCGGCCGGCGGCGACTCGGCGACGGTGACGGTGCGTCCGCCGGACGCCAGCAGTCGCGGTGACGCGGCGAGGAGTTCGCCCCCGGTGGTATCGAAGATCAGGTCGACCGGATCGATGCCACCGGAAGTGAGCGCGGTCTGCCGAT
>JBOHRZ010000485.1:0-1669 GCA_050732975.1 Gemmatimonadales bacterium | reverse complement strand
CTTGAGGAGTCCCTTGGCGTCCCAGGCGGTCGATGGATAGACGATCTTGAGGCCGGGCGTATGCAGGAATGCCGCTTCCGGGTTCTGCGAATGGAACGGCCCGCCGCGGACGTACCCGCCGCTGGGGCCGCGCACCACGATCGGACACGGCAGGAAAGCGCGGTAGCGCGCGGTGGCGACGTAATTCGTGAGCATGTCATACGCACACGACATGAAATCGATGAATTGCATCTCGCACACCGGCCGCATGCCGTAGTGCGCCGCGCCGGCAGCGGCGCCGACGATCGCGGCTTCCGAAACCGGCGTGTCGATGACCCGCAGTTCGCCGAAACGTGCCTGCAATCCTTCGGTAGCCTTGAACGCCCCGCCGTAGGCGCCGATGTCCTCGCCGAGGCAGAAGACCGCCTCGTCGCGTTCCATCTCCTCGACGAGTGCCTCCCGGATCGCCTCGACCATGGTGATCTCAGCCATCGTGCGTTCCCCATCCGGCGGAACGCTCGTGGCGTTCGACCGCGCTCGCCGCGTCGCCGCGGTACCAGAGCACCGGCATGTCGGGCGGATCCGCGTAGACTCCGCGCAAGGCATCGGGTCCGTCGCACGGCGGTGACTGCTCGGCGAGGTCGGTCGCGGCGTCCACCGTGGAGCGAACCTCGGAGTCGATGGCGTCGAGTACCGTCTGCGCGACGCCGAACTCGTCGGCCAGTCGGCGGGCGTAGCGGTCGAGCGGATCGTTGGTTGCGGCCCAGCGTTCAATCTCGCCCTCGGGAACGTACGCCTGCGCGTCATGCTCGGCGTGTCCCTTGCGGCGATAGGTCATGAATTCCAGCAACGTGACCCCGCCGCCGGCGCGGGCGCGGTCGACCGCCTCCTTCGTGACGCGATACACTTCCAGCACGTCATTACCGTCCGCGCGGACACCGGGGACGCCGTAGCCCGCCGCTTTATCGACCAGACGCGCGGCCGCGGTCTGGCGGGACGTCGGCGTCGAATAGGCGTACCCGTTGTTCTCCACCACGACTACCAGCGGACAGCGCTGCACCGCGGCGAGGTTGATCCCCTCGTGAAAGGTGCCGGTGCTGGTGGCGCCATCGCCGACATACACCAGCCCGACCCGGTCCTCGCCGCGCATCCGGAAGGTGAGCGTTACGCCCGCCATTACAGGGACCATGTCGCCAAGGTGCGAGATCTGGCCGATGAAATTGCGGCCCGTCACGTCGCCGAAATGGATGTTGAGCTCGCGGCCGCGGGTCGGCGAATCGCCCTTCGCCATGTATTGCCGGAGGATCTCGAGCGGTTCGGCTCCCTTGACCAGCATCGATCCGAGATTGCGGATCAGCGGCGCCATCACGTCGCGCCGCTCCAGCGCGAACGCCGAGCCGACCGCGCAGGCTTCCTGTCCGAGCGAACGGAACAGCCCGCCGACCACTTTGGTCTGCCGGTAGAGCGCCGTGAGTCGTTCTTCAAGCGTTCTGGTAAGGCGCATCCAGCGGTAGAGGGCGAGCAGTTGTTCCCGCTCGAGGAGCGGCGCGGGAGGGGTCGCCTAGGGTGCCGGCGACGCGGCGATATCGCTCAGGCGGCCTCGGGGAAAAAGTCGCCGGAAACTTCAACGCCGCCGGTGAGGCGGTCAAGCGACGTCGGCGACCCGGTCACCGGCCGAGCGCCAGCAGCC
>JBOHRZ010000484.1:0-1698 GCA_050732975.1 Gemmatimonadales bacterium | reverse complement strand
GATGGGCACCGACCGGATGATGGTTGGCATCGGTGCTGGGGCCAAGGAGCTGGCCACCGAGGACATGGTGCTCAACATCGGTCCCCAGCACCCGTCCACTCACGGCGTGCTGCGGCTGCGGCTGACCTTGGACGGTGAGCGGATCACCGCGGCCGAGCCGATCGTCGGCTACATGCATCGCGGCGCGGAGAAGCTGTTCGAGGTGCGCGACTACCGCCAGATCATCGTGCTGGCCAACCGCCACGACTGGCTCTCCGCCTTCGCCAACGAACTCGGGGTTGTGCTCGCGGTCGAGCGGATGCTGCAGGTCGACGTGCCCGAGCGGGCGGTGTGGGCGCGCACCCTGCTCGCGGAATTGAACCGGGTGCTCAACCACCTGATGTTCCTCGGCTCGTACCCGCTCGAGCTCGGCGCGATCACGCCGGTGTTCTACGCCTTCCGCGAGCGCGAGACGCTGCAGGCGGTGATGGAGGAGATCTCCGGCGGCCGAATGCATTACATGTTCAACCGCGTCGGGGGGCTGAAAGAGGAAATGCCGGCCGGGTGGCTTGGGCGCACGCGAGCGGCGGTCGCCGAGGTACGCGCGCGGATGGGCGACATCGAAGGCGTCATCCGCGGCAACGAGATCTTCCGCGCCCGCACCAGAAACGTCGGCGTGCTCCCCCCGGAGGCGATCCTCGCCTACGGCGTCAGCGGCCCCGTGGCCAGGGCCTCCGGCGTCGACTTCGACCTGCGCCGCGACGAGCCGTACCTGGCCTACGACCGGCTGCCGGTGAGGGTGGTGACGCGCGCCGAGGGTGACTGCCTTGCCCGGTTCGAGTGTCTGCTCGACCAGGTCTACGTCTCCTTGGAGCTGGCCGACGCCTGTATCGACTGGCTCGCCGACGCGCCGCGCGGGCCGATCGCCGCGCGGGCGTCGAAGTCGGTGAAGGTGCCGGCGGGGCAAACCTATGCCTGGACGGAGAACCCGCTGGGGATCAATGGCTACTTCCTCGTTTCGCGCGGAGAGCGGACGCCGTGGCGGCTCAAGCTGCGGTCGGCGTCGTTCAACAACATCCAAGTGCTGACCGAGTTGCTGCCAGGCAACCTAGTCGCCGACATGATCGCCATCCTCGGCTCGATGTTCTTCGTAGTCGGCGACATCGACAAGTAGCGCTTGCGATCTCAACCGCGGCGCGCAGTTCGCTCACATCGCGCGCTCGAGGTGCCTGCTGTCCTCGCGCGGGACATATCCGTGGCAGAGCAGGGGATCCATCTGCCCGCCCATCGGCGTCGCGTCAGTTCGGGGTGCATCGGCCACCCCCGGTGGCTCCCCTGGCGGGGTGACGCGCGCCAAGGTTGTCGTTCATAGCGTCTCCGATGCACAGAGGAGGTGACGCGCGTGAGCCACACCAACGCGCGGCCAGGGCGCCGCCACAACGTGATCGCCGCCGCCGGACATGAGTGGTGACGCCGCCATGACGGCCACCGCCGCCCGCTTGGCCGAAAGCTTCGCATCGGCCGAGGATTATCTGGCCGCGGGCGGCGGTGACGCCGCGGTTGCGGCGCTACGCGGCGATCCCGACGCGATCATCGCCGAGGTCAAGCGGTCCGGCCTGCGCGGGCGCGGCGGCGCCGGATTCCCCACCGGAACAAAATGGGCGAGCATCCGCGCGCATCCGTGCCCGACGAAGTACCTGGTGTGCAACGCGGCCGAGG
>JBOHRZ010000483.1:0-1706 GCA_050732975.1 Gemmatimonadales bacterium | reverse complement strand
GGCTTCGACCGGGTCGAGAATGTTCGCGTCGGCAAGGCGATCGAGCTGGGGGTCAATGCCGCGACGCCGGCGGAGGCGGAGGCGTCGGTGCGAGCGATGTGCGAACGGCTGCTCGCCAATCCCGTCACCGAGGACTTCATCATCGAGGCGGAGCACTCGTGACCCGTGTCGCGGTGGTGCGCTATCCCGGCAGCAACTGCGAAACCGAGACGCTTGCGGCCGTCGTGCGCGCCGGCGGCGATGCCGTGCTCACGGATTACCGCGATACCAGCCTGCAGGGTGCGGACGCGGTGATTCTACCCGGCGGTTTTTCGTATGGTGATTATCTGAGATCCGGCGCCATCGCCCGCTTCGCGCCCATCATGGCGGCCATCGCGGACCTCGCCGATCACGGCGGCGCCGTGATCGGCGTCTGCAACGGCTTCCAGGTGCTGTGCGAGGCGCACCTGCTCCCCGGCGCGTTACAGCGCAACGCCCAACAGCGTTTCGCGTCGCGGCCGGTCGACGTGCGGATCGAACGCACGGATACTGTCTGCACCGGCGACTTCCGGTCCGGCGAGGTGATTCGTATTCCGATCGCCCATGGCGAAGGCCGCTACGTCGCCGAACCCGAAACGGTCGAGCAACTCGAACGCGAGCAACGGGTGTTCCTGCGCTATGTGCCGGTTCCCGGCACCGACGAGCCATACAATCCCAACGGATCGATGAATGACATTGCCGGCATCTGCGACCCGACCGGGCGGATCGTCGGCTTCATGCCCCACCCCGAACGGCTGGCGCAGGCGTCGCTCGGTTCCGATGCCGGGCAGCGGTTCTTCACCTCGCTGGTTCGCCAGGTGACGAGCGGAGCGCTCGCGTGACGGCCGTCGCCGCCGCCGAACCGTTTCCGGGCGAGCGCCCGATCGACGACGAGGTGGTACGCCAACACCGCCTCAACGAGCAGGAATACGCCACCATCCGCTCGCTGCTCGGCCGCACGCCGACACTCACCGAGCTGGGCATCTTTTCGGCGCTCTGGTCGGAACACTGCTCCTACAAGCATACCAGGCCACTCTTGCGCCAGTTCCCGGTGAGCGGTCCGCAGGTGCTGCAGGGCCCCGGCGAGAACGCCGGCGTCCTGCGGCTCCCGGACGGCTGGGCCGTCGCGTTCAAGGTGGAGTCGCACAACCATCCCAGCGCGGTCGAGCCATATCAGGGCGCGGCGACCGGCGTGG
Source organism: Gemmatimonadales bacterium (assembly GCA_050732975.1). GTDB lineage: Bacteria > Gemmatimonadota > Gemmatimonadetes > Gemmatimonadales > GWC2-71-9 > Palsa-1233. The sequence continues at coordinate 492 of JBOHRZ010000483.1, read as the reverse complement.
GTGGTATCCTCCGCGACGTTTTCACCATGGGAGCCCGGCCAGTGGCGCTCCTCAACTCGCTGCGCCTCGGCCCGCTCGACGATCCGAGGAACCGTTACCTCTTCGCCGGCATTGTGAAGGGCGTGGGAGATTACGGCAACTGTGTCGGCGTCCCGACCCTGGGCGGTGAAGTTGTGTTTTCGCCGTCCTACACCGGCAATCCGCTGGTCAACGCGATGGCGGTGGGGATCCTCCGGCAGGACGACCTGATCACCGCTCGCGCGCACGGCATCGGCAACGTGCTCCTCGCGGTCGGAGCCCGTACCGGGCGCGACGGTATTCACGGGGCGTCATTCGCCTCCGAAGACCTGAGCGCCGCCAGCGCGGAGCGGCGGCCGCAGGTGCAGGTCGGCGATCCCTTCACCGAGAAGCTTCTCCTCGAGGCGTCGCTGGAACTGATCACCGGGCGATATATCGTCGCGATTCAGGACATGGGAGCGGCAGGCCTTACGT
>JBOHRZ010000482.1:0-1706 GCA_050732975.1 Gemmatimonadales bacterium | reverse complement strand
GCCTTCGACGACGTGCGCCGGTCCGGGTTTCTCCAGCATGAGTTCGCGGCGATCGACAGCGTGCCGTCCAATGAAGACCGTGCACCGATGGCGGGTTTCCGGCTGTTCGGGAAATACAACTACCTGGTACTCGCCGGCCCTGATCGCGGCGCCGGCTGGGAACCCGGCGACGTCTCGATCACGCTGGGTGAGGAGCACGCCGACGACTTTGCGGCGCTCAAGTCGCGCACCGGGATGACTCTGGTCGAGTCGGTCGCCGGCGGCCGTTCGGCCTGCTCCGACGGAATTGCCCGGTACTGCGACGGAATGGTGCGCTGGCTCGAAGTGCCCCACGATTCGTCCGATCGCACTCGTTTCAGAATCGCGCTCTACGGAGCCGATCGTGCTGCGGCGCTCGCCGAGACCGATTCGCTGCCGGCCTCCGATCGGCGTGTTGCCCGCCTGCTTCGTCCGGTATTCGATCCGGACAAATCCCTGGCGTACATCAGCGGCGCCACGCTGGCCATTCCGGCGCGCGACATCGTGGCCATCTCCGCGGCGCTGCGCCGCGGTGGCGTCAGCCTCGTCGCGGAAGGCGAAGGGGCGATCATCGATCTGGGCGGCATCACACTGCGCTTGATTCCGGCGTGGACCGGCCCGGGAGTCAAGCGGATTGATTTTGCGCTCACGCGGGATGTTCCCGCCAATCCTGTCTACCGCTTTGGACCGCGGTCGCGGCTCCGGTTCGGTCCGGGCCCGGTCGCGGTCTGGGATTTCAACTCACCATGACGGAAACGGCAGTCTTCGGCGGCGGTTGCTTCTGGTGTCTCGAGCCGATCTTCGAGCGGCTCACGGGTGTCGAACGGGTGGTGTCGGGATATGCCGGCGGACAGAGGCCATCACCCAGCTACGAACAGGTGTGCAGTGGCGCCACCGGTCACGCAGAGGTGATTCAGGTGACCTTCGATCCGGCGCGGATCAGCTATCGCGACCTGCTGGGATTCTTCTTCGCGTTCCACGATCCCACCTCGCTCAATGCGCAGGGACCCGATGTCGGTACCCAGTATCGTTCGATCATCCTGACGGCGTCCCCGGAACAAGCGGCGACGGCGCGTGAGGTGATCGCCGCGCACGAGCACGACGGCAGCTTCGATGGGTCGATCGTCACCGAAGTGCGGCCGCTGGACGTGTTCTGGCCGGCCGAGGAGTACCACCAGCATTACTTCGAAAGGCACCCGGATCAGGCATATTGCGCCGCGATGATTCCGCCCAAGCTCGCCAAATTGCGACGCCGGTATGCCGACCGTCTCAAGCCGGACGCATCCGGGGCGGCGGGCCGGTGAGTACTTCCACGGTTGCAGCGACCGGACTCGATAAGGCCCGCCGGAAGACCCTGGAATGGATACGCGCCGCCGCCTGGGCGCTGGGGATCTGGCTGGTGCTCAGCAATTTCGTGGTGCAGGCGTACTTCATCCCGTCGCCGAGCATGGAAAAGACCCTCATGGTCGGAGATGTGCTGTTCGTGAACAAGTTCCTGTACGGGGCCAAGATTCCCTTCGTCAACGCTCATCTGCCGGCGATCCGGCAGCCACGACGGGGCGACATCGTGGTGTTCATGTCGCCGATCGAGGATTCGATCCTCGTCAAGCGGCTGATCGGCCTCCCGGGCGATACTCTCCGGATGACTCGCGGCGTGCTGTATCGCAACGGCAAGGCGCTCGAAGAGC
>JBOHRZ010000481.1:0-1722 GCA_050732975.1 Gemmatimonadales bacterium | reverse complement strand
CCACGAATTCGTCGCCCCCGTAGCGAGCCGCCAGATCCGTGGTGCGAATCGTCCGGCGCAACTCTTCCGCCACCATCCGCAACACCAGGTTGCCGCGCTCGTGCCCGTATCGATCGTTCAGCTCCTTGAGCCGGTCGAGATCGAGAAACAGCACCGCGAACGAATCGCCGCTGCGCTTGCTCCGATCCATCTCGTGCGAAAGCCGCTGCTGCAGCGACCGGTAGCTCGCCAATCCCGTCAGCGCGTCGGTGCTCGCATCGCGCGACGCATCGTCAGCGCGCTTGCTGAGCCACGGCACGCACTGCCGCAACGACGCTCGGCCCAATGCCGCAGCCTGGGCGAACCGGTGGCAGGTCGGGTAACCGCAGGCGCGGCAGTCCCACGGCCTGCCGTTCGGTCCGGTGCCGATCGCGTCGAGGATCGCGCGCACCGCCACCGGATCGGCCTGCGGACGCTCGACGCCAACCGGAAAGACCGCGGTGACCGATACCTCGATGTCCGGCGGCACCACCGGCGCCCGGCTGCGCGCCGGCTCGTATCGCTGCACCAGCATCCGGCGCCGGTAGAGATCCTGCTTCGGGCCGGCCGCAGGATGTCCGAGCGCCCCGGGATGCGACAGCAGATCGACGAATCCGAGGTCGATTCGATCGTGTCCCACGGCGCGGGCCAGCGCCGGGAGCGACTCCAGTCCGCGCACCGCCAGGAGCCTTCGCCCGCGCGACGATCCGCTCACCACCATCTCCAGCGCCAACCCGCCAGCTACCGACATGTGGCGGCGACTTTCGGGCGGCAACCGTGAGAAGGTTCTGGGAAGCGTTTCAGGTCGAACCTCCCGCAATGCAAAGAGCTGTTCCAGATCACTAAGGGTCAACGAAGCGTCAAGTTCCTTGACACTCCGGGCCGCACTCACTCCCACGTAGACAACCCGCAGCGAATCACCGTGTATGCTCCGCAGGAATCGAGCCTCCGCCACGCTGGGCATGGTGATCGGCGCCAGGTACGGCACCAGCTCCGGATAATGCGCGGTAATCGCGGCTACGACGACCGGATCGGTGGTCCGGACCAGCGTGCCCCAGTCGGGATCTTCCCACAACCTGAGGTATTCGTGCGCCACTAATTCGTCGCCGATGACCCCCCGTGAGACCAGGCGGAATCCCGCCTCATAGCAGGCATTGACGATCTGTTCCGGCGTCGCCGGGTGAAAATGCGCCACTGCTTCCGGCGCCAGGATCAGCGCTCCGTCGCCGGCCTCGGCCAAGGCGAGCGCGGCTTCGACGGCGCCGGTGGCCGCAATCGCGTCGTGGGGACAGGCGGGGATGCACTCACCGCACCGGATGCAGTTCTCCTCGACGATCTCGACGACACGCGCCTCGGGCGGAAGCGCAATGGCGTCGGTCGGGCAGACTCTGAGGCAGGCCAGACATGCGACGCAGCGAGACTGGTCGACGGCGAGATGCAAACGTGGGTCCTGGTCAGGGTGAGCCGAGCCACCCGCCAATCCAAGTTGGCGTGACGGTTGAGACGTGTCAATAGGTGACCCGCCCCAACAATTTGGTACTGCAAGACTTAGGCGAGCTGATACTCCTTGAGCTTCCGGTACAGCGTCCGCTCGCCAATGCCGAGCACCTGCGCTGCCTTGCGTCGGTTGCCGCCATGCTCGCGCAGCACGGCATCGATCGTCGCCCGCTCCACATCGGCCATCGTCATCCCGCTGCGGTACAC
>JBOHRZ010000480.1:0-1729 GCA_050732975.1 Gemmatimonadales bacterium | reverse complement strand
ATGAGAGGTTGATGGTCACGCGGTGGGGCGCCAGCAGCTCGGCGGCGCGCCCGGAGAGAGCGACCTCCGGCCGTCCATCGGGGAGACGTCGCACGCCGATCTCGCGCCATCCCACGGCTTGCGCACCGGGGAGGACCTGCAGCGCCTTGTAGACCGCCTCCTTGGCCGCGAGCCGGGCCGCAAACGCCGGGACGGGGTCACCGAGCGAAGCGAGGTACTGCCGCTCCTCGTCGGTGAGGGTCCGCTCCAGGATTCGCCCGCCGTGACGCGAGAACAGTTCGCGCGCCCGGGGCATTTCCACGACATCGAGACCGACGGAGATTACGGCCACAGGCTCCACCAGAGGTTGTTCACCGGCTTGAACCAGGTCGGCGAGGCGATCAGGCCGCTCAACCACGCCGCGAGGATCGCCGCAAGCAGCACCGCCACGACCGAGATGACCCATAGCGGCGCGACCGGCCGCCGCCACGCCGCCACCGCGGCGGCGACGCCTCGCCAGCGCGTCTGCTCCGTGGCTGCTACCTCGACCGCCGCCTCCCACGACGCCTCCAGTGCTGCAGCGCGTGCGCGGCGGGTAATCGGATCATCGGCAAATCCCTCGTAATGTTCCAATGGGATCCCCGCGGCAAGCAACCGTTGCAGCAGCGCCTCAGCCGCAACGGCATCCGGCAACACCCTGCGGATTCGCCGCCGTGGATAGCGGGAGTTGGCGGCGGCGGCGCGAAGGTTCGATTCGACGTCGGCAAGAACGCGCAGACGCAACGAACGCATCGCGGCCCCGAACACCGTTTCCCACTCATCCTGCCCCAGGCGTCCCGCGCCCTTGGCCGCGACGAGCGCATCGACCAGCGCCAGCCGAACATCGTCGAACACGCCCTCGCCAGCCGGGTGCGCGACCTTTCCCAGTTCGACACCCAGTGAGGTCGTCACGCCACCATCGCCGCAATAACGGCGGCCGTGTCGGCCAGGGTCGAAAACGCGGCGTGCGCGCCGGCGGCGGTGAGGGCGTCGACTGCGAACGATCCGGTGGCGACGGCGATTCCCCGGGCACCGATCCCGTTCCCGCAGGTCATGTCGGCCGGTGTATCGCCGACGATGACGACTTCGTGGCCGCGGGGAGCATGGCCGAACCACGGCCTGGCGCGATCCGCGGCGATGGGGGGAAGGTCGGGCCGGTGGGCGCTGTCGGACCCGAAGGCGCCGAGGGCGAACCGCTCGAAATCGAGGCCGGCGGCACCGAGCTTGAGCCGGGCACCGGGAACGACATTGCCCGTGAGCAGTCCGACCACGACGTCATCGCGCGTCTGCAGCGCGTCGAGCAGTTCGACGATGCCGGGGCAACTGCGCACCAGGTGGCCGCTCTGGTCGAGTTCGTGCTGCAGCATGCCGACGTAGCGGCCGAGCAGTCGCTCGATGTTCTCGGCGGTGTTGCGATCGGGGCGGCCGGCCGCGACATGCAATTCGGCGACGATCTGCGGATCGGTCTTGCCGTCGAGACGAACGTTGTCGAAGAAGGCGAGGTCAGGATACTCCTCCTCGAAGGCGGAGCGAAGTGCGCGGCGTCCGGCGTGCGCACTTACCAGCAGCGTGCCGTCGATGTCGAAGAGAATCAGGCGTCGCATCAGTCGAAGCGGCGAACCGCCGCGAGCCGCGCGGCAAGCGGAGCGGCGCGACCGTCCGCGGCGATCGATTCCCGCGCGACGCCTCCGGCGCCGACCGCGCTGTGCAC
>JBOHRZ010000479.1:0-1734 GCA_050732975.1 Gemmatimonadales bacterium | reverse complement strand
CTATTCGGTTGAGCTTTACGCGGACGATGTCGCCGCGTTCATGCAGGCCTTGGGCATCCAGAAGGCGCATGTCTCCGGTTTGTCGCTGGGTGCGGCAACCGGCATGTGGCTGGCGGCGAAGTACCCCGACAAGGTCAAGTCGCTGTCACTGCACAGTGGCTGGACGAAGACGGACCCGTTCGTGAAGACGGTGGTCGAAGGATGGCAGGTGATGGCCAAGGCGTTGGGCAGCGTGCCGGAGATGGTCATTCTCGGCATCTTGCCGTGGTGCCTTACGGCTGAGCTGTATGCGGCCAAGCCGGATTACATTAAGTCCCTGACCGACTTCGTTCGGAGCCGCCCGGCGCAGCCTCTGGCGTCTTTTATTCGAGAGTCAAACGCCGTGATTGCGCACGACGTCGAGACGCAGCTCGGGCGTATCCGCGCGCCAACACAGATCACGTTCGGACGTCATGACATGGTGACCTCCACGCGGTTTGCGGATCGGATGACGGGCGGCATTCGCGGCTCGGAGTTACTGATCTTCGAGGGATGCGCGCACGCGCCGATCTATGAGAAGGTGGAGGAGTTCAACCAGAAGACCGTAGCGTTCCTGCAGCGCCACGCCCGTTAGGTCGGCGACGCCGCTTGATCTTCCGCGCGATGCAACCTACCCTCGCCGCTCTTGGGGGCCCGGTGAGGGATTGCGCGCAATTTGCGCAGACAAGAATAGGTAACGGATGATCGCCTACATCGTCCGGCGCCTGTTCTCGACCATTGTCGTGATGGCCGTGGTCGCGTTCGTGGTGTTCTCGCTGCTGTACCTGACGCCGGGCGACCCGGCCGCGATCATCGCCGGCGACATCGCGACCGACGAGGACATCCGGCGCATCCACGCCCACCTTGGTCTCGATGACCCGTTCCTGGTTCAGTTCGGGCGCTGGGTCTGGTCGCTGGCGCACGGCGACCTGGGCACCTCGATCTTCACCAATCTTCCGGTCACGCAGCTCATCGGCCAGCGCATCGAACCGACGCTCTCGCTGACGCTGTGCACGCTCGTGGTGTCGATCCTGGTGGCGGTTCCGCTGGGTGCCGTTGCCGCTGCCAAGGCGGGCAGCTGGCTCGATCGCGCGGTGATGTCGTTCTCGGTCCTCGGCTTCTCGGTTCCCGTGTTCGTATTCGCGTACATTCTCATCCTCACGTTCGCCGTTCGACTCGACTGGCTGCCGGTGCAGGGTTACCGCAGCTTCCACGATGGCGCGTGGGAATGGCTGCGTCACCTGATCCTTCCGAGCATCGCGCTGGGCACCGTGTATGTCGCGCTGATCACGCGCATGACGCGTGCCAGCATGCTCGACGTGCTCGCGCAGGACTACATCCGCACCGCCGAGGCGAAGGGCCTCGCGCCGCGGCAGGTGCTGATCGGGCATGCGCTCAAGAACGCGGCGATTCCCGTGGTGACGATCATCGGCGTGGGCGTCGCGCTGCTGATCAGCGGCGCGATCGTCACCGAAACGGTGTTCGCGCTGCCCGGCATCGGGCGCCTTACCGTCGATGCGATCCTTAGGCGCGACTATCCGATCATCCAGGGCGTGATCCTGATCTTTTCCGCCGTCTACGTGCTGGTCAATCTGGCGGTCGACCTGTCGTACGTGCTGTTCGATCCGCGGATACGGTTGACATGAGCTCGACGACGTTCGGTGCGACACCGGTCGCCGGCAAATCAGTATCGCCGACGTGGCGGCGCTTTCGCGA
>JBOHRZ010000478.1:0-1755 GCA_050732975.1 Gemmatimonadales bacterium | reverse complement strand
GCGTGGAGCCGTGCAATGATGCGATGGTCGAACGCGTGAATATGACGCCGGGCGCGCGGGACGGATTCCAGCGCCTGAAGCAGCGCGTCGTCGCGCCCCGGGGGCAGTGCCTTGACCTCGACGCAGATCACCACCCCGGGCGCCGCGTCCAGCGCTTCGATCAAGGTCGAAACCGGCTCCCCCAGTCGCGTACTGATGGCGCGAACCCGGCTGGCCGGGAGGGCGACAACCTCGCTCCCGTCGGTGAGATGCGCGTCATGGATAACCACCAATTCGCCGTCAGAGGTGACCCGCAGGTCGATCTCCACGGCGTCGGATCGGGCCGGACCGTCTCCGGTTGCAGCCTTCCGGAGGGCTTCGAGCGAGTTCGCCGGCGCATATCCCGCCGCGCCGCGGTGTCCAATGATGACCGGGTTTCCTGTTGTGGAGAACAATGTCGAGCCCATGTGGACCTGATGTTGAGGCTGTGGAAACTACTTGAATGCCAGCGCCGTATCAACATTGTTTACAATATGATATGTGATTTGTGCACTGAGCTGTTCCAGGCGGCACTGCCTGGGTCGCGTGGAGAACTACGGGCCGGCCGTATTCCGTTTCCCGGTCGTGCGGACGGCCGATGGCCGTCGCTCGGCTTAACGAGCCGCGAGGGGCGACGTCATTCCGTGGCACGAATGTGAGCGCCGACGCCGCGACCGATCCGGAACTTGTCGCCGCCTGGCGGGGTGGCGATGAATTCGCGGCTGCCGAGCTGGTGCGCCGCCACGCCTCTCCGCTGGGACGGTATCTCGCCGCGTGCGGTGCCGGCACCGACGAAGTCGACGACCTGGTGCAGGATTGCTTCTTCAAGGCGTTCCGGGGGCTCAGCGGGTGGAGGGGTGATGGATCGTTTCGGGGCTGGCTCTTTCGAATCGGCGGCAATCTCGTCAAGGACGGATTCCGGCGCCGCAAGGGAAGGGTGTTCGTCGCCATCGAAGACCATGAAGTCGTCGATCGCGCCGACCCTGACGGCGAACTGGCGGCGGACGAGGCGGCGAGCCGGCTGGCCGAAGGACTGCGGCATCTGCCACGGCTTCAGCGAGAAGTCTTCCTGCTACGGGTGCAGCAGGGGATGAGCTATGAGGCGATCGCGGCAGCGCTTGACAGCACGCCAGGAGCCGCGCGCGTCCATTATCATCACGCCGTGAAGCGGCTGAAGGGATGGCTGGGATGAGCGGGTGCGATTCGTTGCGGGAGCGGATGCCCGACGTCGTCCATGGCGGCGCCTGGACGGAAGACGAAGCGGCTCATCTCGCCGGCTGTCCGGATTGCGCCGAGGAATGGCGGCTGGTACGCGCCGGTGCCGCGCTGCATGCCGGTCTCATCGTCGATGCGGACCGGGTTGCCGGCGCCGTCGTGGCGCGGTTGCGCGCTGTCGAACCGGCGGAACCTCGGCGGCTCCCGTGGCGCGGTGCACTGGTGGGTCTGGCCGCGCTCGCGGCCGGACTCCTTCTCGTGGTATCTGTTCCGCGCCGGGCGCCGACCGAATTCGCCGTCGCCCCGGATACCGGCGGCATCATGATCCTGCCGGAGCTGGAAGCGCTGACCCAGGTCGAGCTGGATTCGGTGGCGCAGTCGTTCCAGTCGGCAGGGTCTCCCGGCGGCGCGCTGGTTCCCCGTCTCGATCAGCTGACCGACGGCGAACTCGCCGAATTGCTGCAATCGCAGGGAGGTAACGAATGAACTGGATGGCCCGGGGTCTCGCGATCACTATGGTAT
>JBOHRZ010000477.1:0-1769 GCA_050732975.1 Gemmatimonadales bacterium | reverse complement strand
GTTCCTCCGCGCGTCTCGACCTCGGCGAAGATCGCCTCGGCGTCGGCTTCGAGCTGATCGGTGAGCGCCTCGATGAGATACGATCCGCCCAGCGGATCGGCCACGTTGGCAACGCCCGTCTCGTACGCCAGGATCTGCTGGGTTCGCAGCGCCACCCGCACCGAATGTTCGGTCGGAAGCGCCAGGGTCTCGTCCAGCGCGTTGGTATGCAGCGACTGGGTGCCGCCCAGCACCGCCGCGAGTGCCTGATACGCCACCCGTGCCACGTTGTTCATCGGCTGCTGCGCGGTAAGCGATACGCCGGCGGTCTGGCAGTGAAAGCGCATCTTGAGCGACCGCTGGTCGCGGGCGCCGTACCGTTCGCGCAGATGCCGCGCCCAGATCCGGCGCGCCGCCCGGAGCTTGGCGACTTCTTCGAAGAAGTCGTTGTGCACGTCCCAGAAGAACGACAACCGCGGCACGAACTGGTCGACGTCAAGACCGCGCGCCAGGCCGCGCTCGACATAGGTGAAACCGTTCGCCAGCGTGAATGCCAGTTCCTGCGCAGCGGTGGAGCCTGCTTCGCGGATGTGGTATCCCGAAATGGAGATCGAGTTCCAGCGCGGCGTATGGGTGCTGGTCCACTCGAACAGATCGACGATCAGCCGCAGCGATGGTTCCACCGGGAAGATCCAGGCGTGCTGCGCCACGAACTCCTTGAGGATGTCGTTCTGGATGGTGCCCTGCAGGTCGGCCAGGGCCACGCCCTGGCGTTCCGCGGCGGCCACGAAGAAGCAGAACAGCATTGCGGCCGGGCCGTTGATGGTCATCGACACCGACACCTTGTCCAGCGGGATCCCGTCGAACAATGTCTCCATGTCGTCCAGCGACGAGATCGCCACGCCGCACTTGCCGACTTCGCCCTCGGATCGCGGGTGATCGGAGTCGTACCCCATCAGGGTCGGAAAGTCGAAGGCCACCGATAATCCGGTCTGGCCGCGCTCGAGCAGATACTTGTAGCGACGATTGGTGTCGGCCGCGGTGCCGAACCCGGCAAACTGTCGCATGGTCCACAGCCGTCCGCGATACATCGTCGGATGGATGCCGCGCGTGTACGGGAAGTCGCCCGGGAGCGATCCGGAGACGCCAGCGTCGAGCGGCGTGTAGACCGGTTCGAGCGCCCGGCCGGAAATGGTGGTGAAATCGCTGTCGTCGCGAAGCGCGCTGCGGGCGTACTTCGCGCGCCAGGCTGCGAGCTCCTCGCGAAGGCGCGCGATCTCCTCTTCCTGCAGCAGCAACCGCTCGATCAGCGGATCGGATGACGCCGTGGTCGTCATACCCGGGCACCTTCCTTCAAGGTCGCGACGACTTCGGCCGCGAGTTGATACGGACTGATTCCGCCGGCCGCGACGTCGTCGAGGCGAGCGGCGATCAGGTCATCGGCGCGGGACTCCTGCCACACCCAGCGCCGCATGGCACGATCCACGACGTCGCGGGTGCGCTGGGCGAGTCGTTCGCGCCGCCGCCGCGACAGTGTTCCCGATTCGCCGAGCCACGTCCAGTGCCGCTCCAGTTCGACCAGCAGCTCGTCGACGCCGGCGTCCGTCGCCGCAGCGGTCAGCAGCACCGGTGGACGCCAGCGCTGGTCGTCAACGGCGACCGCCGCGGCTGCACCCGATCGCAACGCGCCGTGGTGCGCCGCCGCGTGCCGCGACGCGCGCCCCATCCGCAAGTCGAGCGCAAGTTCGAGTTCGCGCTGCACGTTGTCGGCGCCGGGACGATCCGCCTTG
>JBOHRZ010000476.1:0-1784 GCA_050732975.1 Gemmatimonadales bacterium | reverse complement strand
CCGCAGTGCTTGACTACGTGTTAGGGCGGCCGAGCGCGGAGGATGCGCGGCTTATCGACGATGCGATCGGCGCGGCGACGGATATAGTACCAGCGCTGATGTCGGAAGGCGCTCAGAAGGCCATGAACCGTCTGCATGCTCGCAACACCCCGTCGGACGGTACGGCTTCCACGCCGTAGCCGGTGCGGGGGCGCCGCAACGTGGGCGTCGAATTCAACTTAGGAGCGTTTCAACTACATGGCCATACGCTGCGGCATCGTAGGTCTGCCGAACGTCGGCAAGTCAACCCTGTTCAACGCGCTGACGCGTGCGCAGATCGCGGCCGAGAACTACCCGTTCTGCACGATCGATCCGAACGTCGGCGTCGTGCCGGTGCCGGATCCGCGTCTGCAGGATCTCGCTGCAATCGTGCATCCGGAAAAGATCGTTCCGACGACCGTCGAGTTCGTCGACATCGCCGGGCTGGTCGCAGGCGCTTCTGAAGGAGAAGGGCTGGGCAACCAGTTCCTCTCCCACATCCGCGAGGTCGACGCGATTTCCCACGTCGTGCGCTGTTTCGAGAGCACGGACATCATCCACGTCGCTGGCAAGGTGGATCCGCTGGCTGACATCGAGACGATCGATACGGAGCTCGCCCTGGCCGACATGGCCACGCTCGAAAAAGGCCTGGACCGTGCCGCCAAGGCGGCGAAGGGGGGTGACAAGGACTCGGTTCGCAAACGCGCCCTGTACGAACGCGTAAAGGTACAACTCGATGCCGTGAAGCCGGTGCGAGCGCTTGCGCTGACGGAGGAAGAGCGGCGCGACCTGCGCGAGCTGCAACTGCTGACGGCGAAGCCGGTCATGTACGTTGCCAACGTCTCCGAGTCGGGCTTCCGGAACAATCCTTTGCTCACGGCCCTCGAGAAGCGCGCCGCCTCGGAGGGCGCGGTGGTCGTGGCTGTCTGTGCGGCAATCGAGGCCGAGATCGCCCAGCTCGACGAGAATGATCGTACGGAGTTTCTGGCAGAGCTCGGCCTGAAGGAGCCCGGATTGAACCGCGTGATCCGCGGTGCTTACACGCTGCTCGGGCTGTTGACCTACTTCACAGCCGGTCCGAAGGAAGTGCGAGCGTGGACGGTGCGTGCTGGTTCCACCGCCCCGCAGGCCGCTGGGGTCATTCACACGGACTTCGAGCACGGCTTCATCCGCGCCGAGGTGATTGCATTCGCCGATTACATCGCGGGGCGTGGCGAGGCAGGGGCGAAAGAGGCGGGACGACTGCGTTTGGAGGGCAAGGAATACGTGGTGCAGGAAGGGGACGTCATGCACTTTCGATTCAACGTGTGAGGCGTGGGGCGAGGATGATTCGACGGGCAAGGGGAGCGCTGCAGCGCTACAGCGGAGCGTGAGTTCTGTCGGCAAGCGTTCATTGTGTACCCGTCCCGCAAAGAGATGCGATCGCGGTCCAAAGGTGAAGCTGCACTGCTGCGCTCGGCAAGTTCTGTCGCTATGGGGTTCGGTAGCGTCGTCCCGGACAGCGATGCGATCCGGTCCGCAGATGAAGCTGTGCTGCAGCGGCCCAGGCTCGGTTGACACCTCAAGGTGGGGCCAAGGACAATGCGCGCCCCCTTGCGGGCGGGTAGCCTCCGGCCCGTCACCCACGGCGCGGGGAGCCCGTTTCGGGCGTGTGGAAAGGTAGCTCAGCTGGTTAGAGCACGGCACTCATAATGCCGGGGTCGAGGGTTCGAGTCCCTCCCTTTCCACCAAAATCAATGGCTTGCGAGGGCCCGTCTAACACGTCC
>JBOHRZ010000475.1:0-1801 GCA_050732975.1 Gemmatimonadales bacterium | reverse complement strand
CGATACGGCGACGTCTTCGCACCGCCCCTGCTCTTCCGGCGATCCCTGTTCGACGAGCTCCTTGCCTGGCACGGCGAGGGATGCGGCAAACAGGTCGTGCTCCGGCATCAGGATGAAGCCGCGATTCTCGACTGGCCGGCTGACACGCTGACCGACATCGATACGCCGGCGGATCTGGATGCCGCGCGGGAGCGGATGTGAGCGGCGACAGGCGGCGCATCTCTCGCCGTGAAGCCGTGCGGCGGATCGGCGGAGTGACCGCGGGACTGGCAGTACCGCGCGGGATCTTCCGTGGGGACCGGTCGCCGATTGTCATCAACGGGGCGCCGGTCGAGATCGCGGTCGCGACGCTGAGCGCCGCCACCGTGCGACTCACGGTGCTGCCGATCGATCAGGGAGCACCGCGACATCTCCCGGTGACCGGAGAACTCGCCGATCCGACCGCCGGGAAGGAGGTGGCCAGATCCCGCGATAATGGCGCCCTCCGGATGATTCGCGCCGGCGATCTGATCGTGCGCTTCGAGGGCGCTCCGCCGGGGGTGATCGTCGAGAGGAGCTCGGGCGCGCCGGTGCAGCGCCTGGTATTCGATCCCTCTGATCCGGTGATCCGCTTCGGGCTCGGCGCCGGACCGTTGCTCGGGCTGGGTGAAGGCGGCCCGCAATTCGATCGGCGTGGCGCAGTCGACCCGATGATCAACGGTTCCGACGGTTACCGCCTCTCGACCCATGGCATTCGGGCGCCGATCCAGTGGCTCATCGGCACCGAGGGATGGGGATTGTTCATCCACGAGCCGAAGGGCGCGTTCGACCTCTCGGGCCGGGAGGGCCTGCTCACTCCTCACCCCTCACGCCTCACTCCTGACGTGTTTATCGTCGCGACGAAGGATCCGCGGGTGATGATGCGCGAATACGCCAGAATCACCGGCTTCGCCGAGTTGCCTGCGTTCTGGACCTTCGGATACCAGCAATCGCACCGCACCCTCGCCGGGCCGGAGGAGGTGCTCTCCGTGGCGCAGACGTTTCGCGACAAGCGCCTGCCGTGCGACGCGCTGATCTATCTCGGCACGGACTTCTGCCCGTCGGGTTGGAACACCCATAATGGCGAGTTCACCTGGAACGCGGCGAACTTTCCCGACCCGAAGGCGGCGATCGCCGCCCTGCACGAACGCCATTTCAAGGTGGTGCTCCACTCCGTGATCGAGGGGCATCATCTGATCGGCACTGTCCGCGATCGCTGCCCCGCGCCGGAGCCGAGCGGAAGAACTCCCGATCGCACGTGGCCCGACGAGCGACATGTCCCCTGCTACTGGCCCTACCATGAACCGGCGATGCAGCTCGGCGTCGACGGCTGGTGGCCCGACCAGGGCGACGACTACGATGTGCCGTCGGAGATCAATCGCCACCGGATGTACTGGGAAGGGTCACAACTGGTGAGCCCGGGCGAGCGCCCCTACGCGCTGCACCGCAATGCCGCGGCGGGTGTGCAGCGCTACGGCGGCTTCATCTGGTCGGGCGATGTGCAGTCGCGGTGGGAGACACTCAAGACCCATGTCGCGGTGGCGATCAACGCGGGTCTTTCGGGGTTGCCATACTGGGGGACCGACATCGGCGGATTCATCCCCACGCCCGAATACACCGGGGAGCTGCACGTACGCTGGTTCCAGTTCGGGGCATTCTGTCCGCTCTTCCGTGCCCATGGCCGCAACTGGCACCTGCGACTGCCGTGGGGTTGGGACGGCGGCGACGGCGGCCCGCCAGAATCAGGTCGCTTCCGCGTCAACCCGGAAGAACTGCACAATGC
>JBOHRZ010000474.1:0-1804 GCA_050732975.1 Gemmatimonadales bacterium | reverse complement strand
GGTATGGCGTCCCGGCGAATTCCCGCCAGGCCCACGCCGCGGGGGCCTCGGCGCGCGCGGCGCGAACCATGTCGTCCTGCGGCACCACCGACCCGGAAATCACGACCGCCGACCGGCCGTCGGGAAGCCGGATTCCGCCGTCGCCCTCGACGCGCAGCCGCGACCGGTGGGGCGCCCGGATGGCGATGGCATCCTCGCTGTCGAGGAGCGCTCCCTGCGACCACCACGATTCCCGGAGCCACTCCTCGACCTCGGATGCCGCGACCCGTTCGACGTACCCGGCGGCGAGCCATCCCTGGTAACCGTCCAGCACGGTTCGCACCCGCAGCATGTCGCCCTGGGTTTCCAGCACCATGGCGCCCTCGCCGAGCACCAGTTGCGAGACCTGCTCACTGCGGAGCGATGGCGCCGCAAGCAGCGGCGCTACTGACGACGTGACCAGCGTTCCGCTCACGTTGGCTGCGTCTTCGCGGCGCAGTCGCGACAGAGCGTCACGCCGCGAATGGTGCACACCAGACAGATGAAGGTGCCGCACGATTCGCAGGGATATCCTTCCGACGCACGCTCCTCACGGCCGCAGGATCGGCAGATCATCGCGTCGCGCTCGGCCAGCGGCGGCCGCGAGCCGGAGGTGGCCATCATCCGGTGATCGCGTAACGCTTGATCTTGGCAATCAGCGTCGCGCGCGAAATGCCGAGTTCCTGCGCGGCGCGGGTGCGGTTGCCGCTGTGGTGCTTGAGGGTGCGCTCGATGTGCATCCGTTCCAGCTCGTCGAGCGTAAGCGGAGTGTGCCGCCGGTCGAGCGGGGCGAACCGGGCGCGGAACTCCGGCGGGAGGTTCTCGACGCCGATCACGGCGTTACCGCGGGCCAGCAACATGGCACGCTCGAGAACGTTGCGCAGTTCGCGGACGTTCCCCGGCCAGCTGTGCTTGAGCACCCGGTCGAGGGCATCCTCCGACAGCCGGGTGGGTGCACCGGGCGTGGCCGGCACCAGTTCCTTGAGAAAGCGCCGAACCAGTCCGAGGAAATCATCGCGGCTCCGCTCGCGGAGCGGCGGCACCGTGACCGGCATCACGTTGAGGCGGTAGTAGAGATCTTCGCGGAACCGCCCGGCTTCGACCGCGACGTCGAGCGGGCGGGCGGTGGCAGCGATGACGCGGACATCGACGGGGATCTCGCGCGTCCCACCGGCCCGACGCAGCGCGCGGTGCTCCAGGGCGGCGAGCAGCTTCGCCTGCAGTTCCAGCGGCAGGTCGCCTACTTCGTCGAGAAACAGCGTCCCGCCGTCGGCCACCTCGATCAATCCCTGGCGGCGTTCGGCGCCTTCGCCGGGCGTGGCCGAATCGCGACCGAAGACCTCGGCTTCCAGCCATCCGGCGTCGCCGGTGCCGCAGGCGACCTCGATGAACGGTGCCGACGCCCGCGGCGACGTGTCGTGCATCAGCCGCCCGACCCAGCGCTTGCCGGTCCCGCTTTCTCCCTGTACCAGCACGGCGTCGCGATCGCTGTGCGCCACCAGCGTGATCTGGCGGGACAGCTCGCGCATCAACGGCGAGTTCCCCAACGACTCGAGGCCCTCCGCGGTGGCGCTCTGGCCGATCAGGGTGCGGTTGACCCGCCGCAGGCGGACCTTTTCGACCGCCCGCTCGGCCGCCGCCTGCAGATGCGAAAGGTTCACCGGCTTGGTCAGGAAGTTTTCGGCGCCAGCCTGCATGGCATGGACGGCGGTGGGAACATCGTTGTCGCCGGTGAGCACGATGACAGCGGTCTCGCGGCCGCGCAATTGCTCCAGCACCTGGATCC
>JBOHRZ010000473.1:0-1815 GCA_050732975.1 Gemmatimonadales bacterium | reverse complement strand
GACCTACACCGACATCGCGGTCGTGCCGGTGCCTACTCCGGAACAGTTGGCGCTGAGCGGAATCCTGGCCGGACGCGACCGGCGTCACATTGTGGGTGACGAGCCCGTCGTCGCCTTCCTCTCGTTCAGCACGTCGGGCAGCGCGTGCGGACCGGATGTCGACCGGGTACGTGCCGCGGTGGACCTTTTCCGGCAGCAGGAACCCGGCGTTGCCGCCGACGGAGAGCTGCAGGCCGATGTCGCACTGGTGCCCGAGGTCGCCGCGCGCAAGTGTCCGGCGTCGCCGGTGGCGGGCCGCGCCAATGTGCTGGTGTTTCCGGGGCTCGATGCCGGCAACATCGGCTACAAGCTGACCGAGCGGCTGGCCCGCGCCACCGCGGCCGGTCCGCTGCTGCAGGGACTTGCCCGTCCGATGTCCGACCTGTCGCGGGGCGCGGTGGTCGATGATATTGTGGACGTGGCCGCCATGGTGGCGTTGCAGGCGGCCCCTGCACGAACCTGAACGTCGTGGAGCCCAGTGATGCCGTTTTCCACCAGTGAAGGTGCCAAGGGCGTCCTGATTGTCGCGATCGACGGCCAGTTGATCGTCGCCAATCGGCAGGAACTGAAGCAGATCATCCAGGACGCGCTGGATCGCGGCGCGCGACAGTTTCTCCTCGATTTCACGCCGACCGCCTACATCGATTCCTCCGGGCTCGGCGCGCTGGTCTCCATCAGCAAGCGCGTGCGGGAGGCAGGAGGCGATTTGCGGCTTGCCGGTCTCAATGAGGACCTTCGTTCGCTGTTCGAGTTGACCAAGCTCGACACGCTGTTCGCCATCTCGGATACCGCCGCCGAAGCGCTCACGGCGTTCTGACCTCGGGCGACCTCCGCGATGCCACCGAGCCCGCACGCCGACCGCGGCGCCTTCAGCGTCGAATTGCCGACGGACCTTGAGCGGGTCGGAGAGGCGGTCCAGGAGGTGTGCGCCGGGTGTTTCGCGGATGGCGCCGCTTCCCGCCGCACACGGTTCCGGCTCTGCACCATTCTGGCGGAGGCGCTTGGCAATGCCATGCTGTACGGCAATCACGGCGATCCGTCGCTCCGCGTGCGCATCGAGGTGCGGTTCGACAACGAACACCTGGTGCTGGCGATCTCCGACGAGGGCGACGGGTTCGATCACACCGCCGTTCCGCTGCTGCTGGGAGACGACTCGATCGAGGCGACCCGGGGCCGGGGTCTGTTCATGATTCATCGTCTGGCCGATCGGGTCGAATTCAACGAGCGGGGAAATACCATCTGGGTGACACTGCCGCGACGTTGAGGTATGTCTCGGCCGTACTGGCGCCCCTCGGGAAGCTGGCCGGCGCGACCCTTCGCATCTGGCGACTCGACGGCGACCGGTGGCGCGTGGTGGCAGGGCCGGCCGCAGCCGCGCCCGCGACGCCGAGGGATCCCTCCGCTGCGGCGTCATGGCCGTCGATTCCATCGGCGCCCGGACTCTTTCTCGAAGTAGCCTCGCTGCACGGCGGGTCGGCCAACGAGGCGGCGCCGCATCTGATGCCGGTGCTGCAGGTATTGATCGACGCCGAGGCCGCCTCCGAGGGGCTCGGCGCTGAACTCGCCACCCGCTACCAGGAAATCGACCTGCTCTATTCCATCGGCGACCTGCTCGGCCGGTCGCGGCTTGGTGAAGACGTCGCGGACACAATCCTGCAGGAGGTCGCGGCTGTCGTCGGCGCCCGCAGCGCCGCGTTGCGACTCTGGGATGAGGCGCGCGGCATGCTGCGCGTCGTCGCGGCGCTCGGCAGCGGCGGTTTCGGCGCGCCCCTGGAC
>JBOHRZ010000472.1:0-1822 GCA_050732975.1 Gemmatimonadales bacterium | reverse complement strand
GCTGAGCGCCGATACCGGGCAGCCCTGCGACTGCGAAGGCGCCGTTGTCACTGCCACCTTCGGTGCGCGCGGTCGATGGCAGGGCGCCGTAGACGCCCCAGTCCTCGAACGGCTTGAGATACTGCGCCAGGATCTTCGCCGCCTCGGGCGGGCCCATGATGGTGGCGCCGCGCACCTGCCCGGTGCCGTCGTCGACATTCCAGTAGGCGTCAAGCTTGCTGAACTCGGGCTTGGGATCTTCGGCCGATCCGAAGTGATTGCGCACGTACGCAAACGATCCCAGCAGGCCCTGCTCTTCGCCGCTCCAGAGCCCCACCCGGATGGTGCGGCGCGGCTTGGCGCCGATCGCTTCGAGGATCCGACCCGCCTCCATCATCACCGCGGCATTGATCGCATTGTCCGTGGCGCCGGTGGCGCTGGTCCACGAGTCGAGATGGCCACCCATCATCACCACTTCGTCGGCCTTGTCGCTGCCGGGGATTTCGGCCACGGTGACGAATGACGTGTCGCCGTGCGGGAAGTACTGGTTCTGGATGTTGAACTCGACGGTGACCGGGGTGCCGTCCTGGATGATGCGATAGATGCGGCCGTAGTCATCGGTGCGCATGATAACTGTGGCCGGCTGCGGCGTGGTGTCGTTGTAAATCTGCCCGCCACGGTTCTGCGCCACGATCGCGCCGGGGATCCGCCCGGGTCCCTGCGCGATCAACTGCAGCGCCGGCATGTTATCCCTGACAAACGCGTTGAGCTGCGCGTTGACTTCCGCGCTGGAGAGATGGCCTTCCGGCGGCGGCGGACCACCCCGGCCGCCCCGGCCGCCACGTCCGCCGAAGGCGGGATTGCCGCGGCCGCCGCGGCCGTTCTGGAAGTCGGTGCTCTGGTAACGTTCTTTGAGGACCGAATCGGCAATCCGGGGCGGGCGCGGATTGAAATTGACCGGCACCTCGGGCGACGGGCCCACCATCACGATGCCGCCCTTGACCTTCGGGGCGAGACGAACGAGGTACGCCGTGAGCTCCGCCTGCGTCGGCTGGTCGGGCGGATCAACGCTCACGACTTCGCCGTGAATCGTCCCCTTGGTCGACGGCGACCACGGCGCAGCCTCGAACTTGATGTTGGCGTGCACCGGCGAGGTGATGAACCCCGTGGCGCGTCCCGGGAGCCAGCCGATCCCGTTCCACGTGAACGGCTCGAGGTGCCCGTTCTTCATCCCGAACGACGTCATCGTCTTGATGGCCCACTCCGCCGCAGCCTTGTGATTCGGCGAGCCGGTCGGGCGCGGCCCGTAGACGTCAGCCAGGTAGTGCTCGATCCACATGATCTTCGAGTGATTCATCCCCTCGTCGCGGATGCGGGCGAGGGTGGCGGAATCGACGGGTTGGGCTTGCTGGGCTGAGAGGATGGGAGTGAAGGCGGAACAGAGGACAAGCGAAATCAGCGATCGACGCCACATCGAGACGGCTCCAGGGTGAGGTACTTGCGCGGTTGGGACGCGGACGACAGATAATATGGGGCATTTGTGGTCCCATGGCGCGAATCGGATGTTGCAAGTTGAAGGACGCCGTGATAGCAAGGCACTCCGCCGCGGCGATTCGCGCCCGGCCCACCGGGCGTGCACGGCAAGAGGCTTCGAGCGTCAGAGAACTGCGCGATGTCATCGACGGGCGTAGCGGCAAGTCGGCCGCATTCGAGACGGAAATCTCCCGCCACCTGGGTGGAAACATCCCGGGCGGCCGCGGCGATCGCGTTCGGCCCCCCGGTATCGCGCGACTTCGCGATCCGGTACTGGGACAGCGGCGTCACCGACGAACCGCCCGGCGAG
>JBOHRZ010000471.1:0-1838 GCA_050732975.1 Gemmatimonadales bacterium | reverse complement strand
GGCCACGATCGCGTGGAGCCGCCGCTCGCCGTGGGGATGGGCGGCGTGGCAACTCGCCGGCGTCGGCGTGCTCGCGCTGTTGTTCGGTGCGGTACGATTCGGGCCGGCGATAGCCGTGATTGGTCGACAGCGCCGTTCGCCCCTGGAACACGTCCGCGCCCTGGCCACGGCCCTCGCCGCGGCGCATGGCCACGACGAAGCGATCGCCGCCATGGTGCGCGGACTGCGGCGCCGACTCACACCACGCGGGCTGCGACGGCGGGGCGACTGGAAGGGATGGCTCGCCCGCCTCGACCGCGGCCACGCATCACCCGCCGCGCGTTCGGCGATCGATCAGCTCGAATTGCTCACTCAACCCGGTCAGCCGCCCGCAAGCGTATTGCGCGCGGCCGACGCCGTGGAGGATATCTGGGAGAATCTCCGACCCTGACGGTCGACGAAGTCCGCGACCACAGCGCCGCGGCGAACCGCGTTCTCGACCAGCTCGGCAAGGTCATTCTCGGCCAGCCCGCCGTGCTGCGCGAGTCGCTGCTGGCGTTGCTGGCCCAGGGCCACGTGCTGCTCGAAGGCCCGCCCGGCACCGCCAAGACGCTGCTGGTGCGGACGCTCAATCTCTCGCTGGGACTCGAATTCCGGCGGATCCAGTTCACCGCCGACCTGATGCCGTCGGACATCACCGGCGTCAGCGTCCTCGGTGCCGACGGCGCATTCACCTTCCGTGCCGGGCCGCTCTTCGCCGACCTGGTGCTGGCGGATGAAATCAATCGCGCTCCCGCCAAGACCCAGGCCGCGCTGCTCGAGGCGATGGAGGAGCGCAGCGTCACGGTCGACGGCGTCCGCCACGCGATGCGGCCCTGCTTCACCGTCTTCGCCACGCAGAACCCGATCGAGTTCGAAGGGACCTATCCCCTTCCCGAAGCCGAACTCGATCGCTTCCTGATCAAGTGCCGGATCGGTTATCCGTCGTCGGAGGCCGAGTCAGGCGTGCTGCACCGGGTGCTCGGCGGGTTCGAATCGGCGGAGGCAGCCACGTTCGGAATCGCTCCGATACTGGATGCCGATGCACTCGCGGCGCTGCGGGCAGCGGTGCGGCGAGTGCGAGTCGAGCCATCGCTGGTGGAATACATCACCGCATTGGTGCGCGCCACGCGCGACGCTCCGGCGCTGACTCTGGGTGCCTCACCGCGCGCCAGCGTGGCATTGCTCAAGGTCGCACAGGCCGCGGCTCTGCTCGACGGCCGGGATTATGTGATTCCCGACGACATCAAGTCGCTGGCGGCGCCGGTGATGCGCCACCGGATCATCGTGGCGCCGGAGCTCGAACTCGAAGGTGTCTCCGCCGACGATGCGCTCGCCACACTGATCCAGCGCGTCGAAGCGCCGCACGGATGATCGTTCCGACCAGGCGCTGGTACCTGGTCGCGGCACTGCTCGCCGCGCTGGCACCGTTGGCTCTCGTCGTCCCGTCAGCGGCCACCATCTGGTTCGCGGCGGACATGGCGTGGGTGTTGGCATTCGTGATCGACGCCTTGCGGGTCGGTAATATCGCCATCGGTGAGTTTCCGGTCACACGGCTGCCTCCGCCGGCGTTTTCAGTGGGGCGTCCGATGCCGGTGTCGTATCGCTGGAGCAATCCCGCCGCGCGTCCGCTGGTGATCCGGGTTCGCGAGCGCGTGGTACCGATGCTCGCGATGCACGCCGGCCGCGAGCGCGAAGTCCGGCTGCCGGCCGGTACGGAAATGACGGAGACGCAGACGTTCGAACCGGTCCGGCGCGGCAAGGCATCGGCCGGGACGCTCTTCCTCAGAATTCGCGGCCCGATGGGATTGGTGTGGAGG
>JBOHRZ010000470.1:0-1844 GCA_050732975.1 Gemmatimonadales bacterium | reverse complement strand
GGTGCGCCCGCGGGTGCCGGATGCGAATCGCCCGGAGCAGGGGGGTGGTGAGGAGCAGGTCGCCGATCGACGAGAAGCGGACCAGGAGAACGCGAGGAGGCACACGAAGAAGCTAAGATGGGGAGACCGGGGAGAGCGGGGAGAGCGGGGTCGGGCTTTCCCTTCTCTCCTTCTCTCCTTCTCTCCTTAGTTTCTTGCATGGCCCGGCCCCGCAGCATTCTCTGGGTAGACGACGAAGTCGAGACCCTCGATTCGCAGGTGCTTTTCCTCGAGCAGCAGGGGTTCACCGTGGAGCGCGCCGCCAACGGCGACGACGCGCTGGCGCTGCTGCGGCGACGCCCATACGGCGTGGTGCTGCTCGACGAACAGATGCCGGGGACGCGGGGGCTCGATCTTGTCCCCCAGCTCCGGCAGATCGATGCCTCGATGCCGGTGGTGATGATCACCAAGAGCGAAGGCGAAGACACCCTGCGCGACGCGATCGGTGTCGAGACCGCCGATTACCTGACCAAGCCGGTGAGCCCCCGCCAGGTGCTGTCGGTAGTGACCCGGTTGCTCGAAGGGGACCGGATCCGGCAGCAGCGGCTGTCGCGCGATTTCGTGAGCCGCTTTCGCGAGCTGGAGGGACGCCGCGGCGAGCACCTGGCGTGGCGCGAATGGGTCGAGCTGGTCGCCGAGCTGGCCGAATGGGAGGTCAAGCTGGGCGAAGCCGACGAGCCGGGGCTGCAGGAGGCGCTTCGCACGCTGCAGTCGGCGATCCGGCGCGATTTCGCGGCATTCGTGGGCGCCTCCTATCCGCGCTGGCTTGCCGAGCGCGGCGCCGACCGCCCGCCGCTTTCGGCGGACGTGGTGTCGGAGTTCCTGCGCCCGACGCTCGACGCGAACGGCAAGGTGTTGCTCATTGTGGTCGACTGCCTGCGGCTCGATCAATGGGCGGTGATCCGGCCGATCGTCGAGCGGTTGTTCGACGTCGAGGTCGATCACTACTTCTCGATCCTGCCGACGGCGACGCCGTACTCGCGCAACGCGATCTTTTCCGGACTCTATCCGGCCGAACTGGTGGCGCGGCACCCGGGGTGGTGGAACGACAGCGAGGATTCCTCGCTCAACGCGCACGAAGCCGCGCTGCTCACCGAGCAGTTGCGCGAGCTGACCGGTCGCGATGTCCCGGTGGCGTACGAGAAGATCTTTTCCGCGGCCGACGGCGAGGCCATGCTCAAGCGGCTGCCGGGCCACCTGTCGCACACCGGCGTGACGGCGCTGGTGTTCAACTTCATCGATCAGTTGACCCACGGCCGCACCGAGAACGACGCCCTCTACGAGGTGGCTCGCGACACGCCGGCGCTGCGGGCGCTGACCCGGACCTGGTTCGAGCGTTCGGCGCTGCTGCATGCGCTCGAAGAGGCCGACCGGCGCAGGGTGCCGGTGATCCTCACTACTGATCACGGCTCGATCCATTGTCACACGCCGGCCACCATCCATGCGCGCCGGGATGCCACGTCGAACCTGCGGTACAAGTTCGGCGAGGATCTTCGGGTCGACGATCCGGGTGCGGCGGTGGTCGCCGACGATCTCCGCGCGTGGGGGTTGCCGCCGCGGACGCCGACGACGCGTCTGCTGCTCGCGACCGACGACCACTTCTTCGTCTATCCCACCAAGCTGCGCGAGTACCAGGCACGTTATCGCGGCGCTTTCCTGCACGGTGGAGTGGCGCCCGAGGAAATGGTGCTGCCGATCGCGCTGCTGACGCCGAGGCGCGGCTGAACCGGACCACCACGCGGGCCAGGCTTTTCGGCCTGGTGCGGCCGCACGGCAGCCTTTTCGGCACCGCGCTGGCGCTGGCG
>JBOHRZ010000469.1:0-1851 GCA_050732975.1 Gemmatimonadales bacterium | reverse complement strand
ACGTCATCCGCATCATCAACGAGCCGACCAGCGCGGCGCTCGCGTACGGATTCGGCCGGCAGCAGGGCGAGAAGCAGGTCGCGGTCTTCGATCTCGGCGGCGGCACCTTCGATACCACGGTCATCAAATTGACCGGCAACGATATTCACGTGGTGTGCACCGACGGCAACCACCATCTCGGCGGGGTGGACTGGGACGACCGGATCAGGGACTTCCTGCTCAAGCGCTTTCTCGACGAGAATCCCGGCTCGGATGCGGCGACCAATGAAGAGTTCATGCAGGAACTCACGATCCGAGCGGAGGAGATGAAGAAGTCTCTCAGCGCGACCCAGTCCTGCCGCCACACGATGCGCTTCGGCGGGGAGACCTGCCGGACCGAACTGACCCGCAAGGATTTCGAATCCCTGGCTTCCGGTCTGCTCGAGACCGCCATGGACATTACCAAGCGCACCATCGACACGGCGCGCGAGGCCGGCGTCAGCACATTCGACGAAGTTCTCCTGGTGGGCGGCAGCACCAAGGTGCCCGCCGTGGCGGCCATGCTCCGCGAGCGATTCGGATTCGAGCCGAGACTTCATGATCCGGATCAGGCCGTGGCCAAGGGCGCGGCACTGTTCGCGCTCATCGAGTCGGTCAAGATCATGTTGCCCGACGAGTCGGAGGACGACGCGAAAGCCGGGATCTCCGACACGAAGGTGGAGGAAGTAGCGCAGCATCTGGGGATAACCGCCGATAAGGTCCGGCAGCTGGCCAGCAAGAAGGTCACCAGCGTAGTCCCGCGTGCCTTCGGCATCAAGGTCGTCGACCGCGGGGGCCGGAGAGAGCTTCCGGAAAACGAAGACCTGCCCTTCAAAATCGAGCACATCCTGGAAGCCAACCGGCCGCTGCCGGCATCCCCGGATACCCGGCAGTTCTACACCGTCTACCCCGATCAGGTCGCGATCGAGATCGAGATATGGGAACAGGCGGGAGCGGTCAGTTCGAGCGAGGTCGCCGACAACAACAAGATCGGAGACGGCATCATCACCGGCCTGCCGCCCCTGCCGCAGGAATCTCCCATTGACGTCACGTTCAGGATGAACGAGACCGGCTTGCTCCGTGTGGAGGCGGTGGAGCTCAAGACGGGCAAGAAACTCAACTTGGAACTGCAGACCGAGGGCCTGGCCGAGAAGGATGTCGACGCAGCCCGGAGCGCAATAGCGCGTTATGTCACCAGCGAGTGAATTCGACAAGGCCCGGTACCGCAAGGAGGTCCTCGAGCCGGCGCTCAAGCGCGGGAACGCACCGCCGCCTGACCTGATGATCCGCTACGCCGCGGCCGGCCTGGAGCGCAACACGGCCGCCTTCAAGGCACGGATCGACGAGGTGGTCAGGTACTGGCGGGAGCTCGAGCAGAAGATCGTCTACAAGCAACTGGCCGCCGCCCTCCTCGCCTCGCACGCCCGGCTCAAGGATGCGGACCAGGTCAGCTACGCTTACTTCGCGCAGCAGCGGGACGCGGAGCGGGACGAGGCCCTGGCGAAGCTGAAGGCGACGGTCAGCGACCTCGCCGCCACCACTCCGGCGGTGCTGCGGTCCACGCTGACCTGGCTCCGTGACCTCTACGGCGGGATGTTCAGCGACGACGCGATCAAGAGCGAGTTCGCCGCGCGCCAGGTGGCCGTCGTCGACCAGGCCTGGCCCCTTCCCCCGAGACCGTCCCAGCTGTCCGGGCTCGCCCGGAGCCTCGACACGCTCGACATCCGCCTGGCCGCCGAGGCGGTGTTCGGCACCGACGCCGTCCGGGCCGGCTTCCGGCTGAAGGACGGCTTCCGGCTGATCTCGGGAAATCGCGTTATCACCAGGGACCTC
>JBOHRZ010000468.1:0-1851 GCA_050732975.1 Gemmatimonadales bacterium | reverse complement strand
GTGTAATACCAGGTTCGCGGAGGACGCATGCATCGCACACAATGTCTGACCGCAGTCGGTTCGGTCGTGCTCGCGCTGGTCGGCGCGGGCTGCAGTAGCGGAGACTCCACTGCCGGTCCACCGCCTGACATCACGCTGTCGCAGTCGTCCGCCTGGGCCGGTTCCTCGGTCACGGTCCGCTCGGCGATCTTCGCCGGCGACACGGCGCCGTCGGTCTGGTTCGATACCAGCGCCATGGCCGTCACCCGGGTCGACGACACGACATTGAGGGTAGCAATCCCGGCGACATTTGGCGGCAGCTACGACGTGACCGCGCGGTCGGCGGCGCAGCCGATCGACGTCGGACAATTCGTCGTGTACGGCGCGGGCCCGGTGCAGAACTACGGAGTGACATTCTATTACAATCCCAGCCGGTGGCCGTACGCCGCCCACGCCAGCGTCGCCGCATTCACCTCCACATCGCTCGCGGCGCTCGATCTCGTCACGGGCGCGGTCAGCACCTTCCCGGGGATGAGCCCCGGTGCAATGCATCTCGACAATCCGGGATACACATCGCTCGATAGCGTGTTCGTGGTCGGCTCGACCAGCCTGGACTCGGTCGAGCTGTGGCGGATCGGCGCGCCGCCAAGTCGAGTGGCGGTAGCCGCGCTCCCCGGCCCCGGCGTCCTCTACGATGCGCTGATGCCGGCACCCGGTGCGTGGTGGGTGTTTCACCAAGAGTATATCCATACGCCGGCTGGCTGCACCACCATCTACGGTCCCGACGGGTTCGACCATTCGCCGAGCGGAAACCGGCTGGTCGTGCTCGCAACCGGCGTGGCGGGCTTCCACACGACCTGTCCGTACCCAGGGCCGAACACCGTGCTCGACGGCACGCCGGTCTTCGATGCGGCAACGGGCCAACTGGCGTTCACGGTACCGGAAATCCAGAACGCCACCGGTGATGCCTTCAGCGCCGACGGCCAGCTCCTGGCGCTCACTGGCGGCAACTACCCGCTGGCCGGAGTCGACTATCCCTCTCCGGGACGGCTCACCGTGGTCGACGCCTCGACCGGCGCCGTCCGCTTCGACACGCTGCTCGACAGTCCGGCGTGGTCGGTGCTTTTCGACGACAAGCGCGCGGCGATCTACGTACTTGTCACATCGGGGTCGACGCGTTCAGTCATCGTGCTCGATCGCAGCACGATGCGGGTGGAGGGGGTGATGCAGGCTCCGGACGGGGCCGGCGACGTCGGCCTGCTGGTGATGGGGTCGGCCGAGGACTCCACTCTCTACGCGTTGTTCCGGTCGGGTCCGGCCGAGGGATGGCGCTTCGCGCTGCCGTCGGCGCGTTTGCCGTAGCGGGACCGACACAGACCGGCGCGCGGTGCTGATCCCAGCCGACGAGTCAGGAGCAGCCCGGGGCCCGGGCCCTGGGCCCTGCGCTCTGGTCGCTGGGCCCTGGGCTCTCGGCCTCCGGGCTTTCGCGAAGCCTGTCGCCGCGACTCAAGTACCGCATTACCATCAGCTTGACATCGCTGTCGAGACGGTCTAAGTTGGATGGCTGCCGGTGAAAGTTTCCGGCGTGAATATGCTCTTTGACAAGTGAAGGATCGGGAGAAGTCGGACGCAGTGCGGACCCTGTGAGGCGTCGTCGTATCAGCGGCGGCGCGGAGGGTACAAACTACTGACGATTGATCCGGACAACTGAGAACCAGTTGTTCGCTTCGAGCTATTTCGAACTTTTCATTGGAGAGTTTGATCCTGGCTCAGGACGAACGCTGGCGGCGTGCCTAACACATGCAAGTCGAACGGGGCCCGCAAGGGTTCAGTGGCGAACGGGTGCGTAACACGTGAAGAACTTGTCCATCG
>JBOHRZ010000467.1:0-1886 GCA_050732975.1 Gemmatimonadales bacterium | reverse complement strand
TCGTTTCCCTTCTGACCATCTCGCTGACGTTCTGGGGCGCCGCGGGCCAGGTGACCGGGTCGTGCCACCTGCTGGAGTGGGACGGCCGGCAGGTACTGCTCGACTGCGGGATGTTCCAGGGCAATCGCGCCGAGGCGCGCGAGCTCAATGCCACGCTGCGCTTCGATCCCCGCCAGATCGACGCGGTGGTGGTGAGTCACGCCCACATCGATCACATCGGACGACTGCCGCTGCTGGTGGCGCACCAGTACGACAAGCCGATCTTCGCCACGCCGGCAACGCGCGATCTCGCCGCGTCGATGCTCGACGACGCAGCGCACATCCAGGAAAGCGACTTCGCGTACCTGAAGCGCAAGGGCCGGGCAGCGCCGGAATCAGCGCCCCTCTATACCATGGCCGACGCCAAGGGCGTGGCGGAGCTCATGGAGGCGCATCCGTACCAGCGGCCGTTCGTGGTGGCCCACGACCTGACGATCACCTATCACGACGCGGGTCACATCATCGGCAGCGCCAACCTCGACGTGCAGATCGGCGGATCGGTGTCGCACCGGCTGGTCTTTTCGGGCGACGTCGGGCGCTGGGGCCAACCGATCATCCGCGATCCGAGCGGCCCGCGCGGCGCAATCGACACGCTGATCGTCGAGAGCACGTACGCGCTCAAGAATCATGGCACCGCCCAGGACGCTACCGGGCAGCTCGGCGAGATCGTCCATCGCGTCGCCGCGCGGCAGGGGATCATCCTGATTCCTTCGTTCGCGCTGGGGCGGACCCAGGAACTCATCTACGCCCTGCACCAGCTCGCCGATTCCGGAGCGATTCCGCAGATCCGGATCTACATCGATTCGCCGCTTGCGGTGGAAGCGACCGACGTTTTCCGCATGCACCCCGAGCTGTTCGATACCACCGAGGAGCTGGTGCGTAGCGACTCGCGGATCTTCGACTATCACCTGGTGACCTACGTGCGTGACGTCGAGTCCTCGAAGCGGCTCAACACGCTCGCGGGCCCGGCGATCATCATCGCAGCATCCGGAATGGCGGAAAACGGCCGCATCACCCATCACCTTGCCAATCACTGCGACGACCCGCGCAACTGCATTCTGCTGGTCGGCTACCAGGCGCAGGGAACGCTGGGCCGCCGGATCCAGGAAGGCAAGACCGACGTGCGCATTCTCGGCGAACCGCATCATATCGGGTGCGAGGTTGCCACCATCGACGGCTATTCGGCGCACGCCGGCCGCGACGAGCTGCGCCGCTGGGTCCGCGAGCTTGGCGGTCCGATCCAGCGCGGCTTCTGCGTGCATGGTGAACCCGATTCACTGCAGGCGATGGCGAAGATCCTCACCGAAGAGGGCGTGCGGGAAGTGCATGTTCCGAAGCTGGGGGAGCGGTTCGAGATCGCATAGAAGCGACGGGCTCCGGGCTCCCTTGTTTTTTTTTGCTACTCCACTCGCAACACCCGAACCGGATCGACCCGCGCGGCGCGGCGGGCGGGAGGGATCGTCGCCAACACGAGAGTGATACCGAGCAATCCCAGCGCCAGGAGATAGGCGAGCGGATCGGCGGCGCCGACTCCGTAGAGATAGGGCGTCATCATGCGGGCAAGGAGGATGGCGACCATCAGTCCAAGTGCCAGGCCGATGGCGGTGCCGCGCAGCGTGTCGTGCAGCATCATCACGACCACCGACCGTTGCGGCGCGCCGAGGGCCACACGAATTCCCGCTTCGCGGAGCCGCTGGGCCACGGTCCGTGAGATGACGCCGAACACGCCCACGCCGGCCAGGATCGCGGCGAGCACACCGAAGAGGGATCCGAGCAGCGTGCGGTAGCGCTCTTCCGCGTAGGAGTGCTGGATCAGCGTTCGCACCGCGTCGACGCTTCGCACGGAC
>JBOHRZ010000466.1:0-1897 GCA_050732975.1 Gemmatimonadales bacterium | reverse complement strand
CGAACCATACGCCTGCGGCGGGCGCGAACGGATCGCGGCAGGCATCCCGCTCCGGCGGATCGCCACAGCCGACGACGTGGCCGGCCCGATTCTCTTCCTTCTGTCGGATCTCGCGCGTCACGTCACCGGCGAGATCCTCAACGTCAACGGCGGGAGTGTCCTGTGCGGTTGAATTCAACGCGTTCGATCGTGGTGATGATGATGCTGTGTGCCGCGCCGGTTGGGGCCGCCAAGGCGCAGGCTGCGAATACGCTCACCGCCGCACAGAGCAAGGCGGGATGGCGGCTGCTGTTCGACGGCGTCAGTGCGGGTCAATGGCGCGGGTACCGCAGCGATTCCCTGCCGGCGGGGTGGCATGTCGAAAACGGCACCCTCACCAAGTCCGGCAGTACCGGTGACCTGCTGACCCGCGAACCGTTCGCGAACTTCGAGCTCGATCTCGACTGGAAGATCGGTCCGGCGGGCAACTCCGGCATCTTCTACCGCGCCACGGAAGAATACGACGAAGTCTACTGGAGCGGGCCCGAATACCAGTTGCTGGACGATGCGGCCGCGCCGGACGGGAAGAATCGGCTCACCTCGGCCGGCGCGGCATACGGTATCTATCCATCGCCGGCCGGCATCGTCAAACCCGCCGGCGAATGGAACTCGACCCGCATCATCGTGCGCGGCAACCACGTCGAGCACTGGCTCAACGGCACCAGGCTGCTGGAATACGAATTGGGCAGCGCCGACTGGAAGACGCGGGTCGCCGCGAGCAAGTTTGCCGTCTGGCACGACTACGGCCGGGCGAGCGCCGGATACATCGGTATCCAGGGCGATCACAACGGCTCGCTGTCCTTGCGTAACATCCGGATTCTCGCCCGATGATGGTTCGCTGCGCTTGACGGCTCGCGAGGTACGGCTCGATCGGGATCTGGAAACACCTGCCCCCGTCGTCGCGATCCTGGCCCGGCTCGAGGAAGCCGGATACGAAACCTGGTGCGTCGGCGGTGCGATCCGCGACACGCTGCTCGGCGACACCGGCCAGGACGTCGATCTCGCCACCGCGGCGACGCCGGACGTCGTGCGCCGGCTCTTTCGTCGGACCGTGGCCGTCGGCATCGAACACGGCACGGTCGGCGTGCTCGACGACGACGATGTGCTGCACGAAGTGACCACGTTTCGTCGCGACGTGCGCACGGATGGGCGTCACGCCGAGGTCGAATTCGGCGTCTCCCTCGACGACGATCTGGCGCGGCGCGATTTTACCATCAATGCGGTCGCGTACCATCCGCTCCGGCACGAATGGCGCGATCCGTTCGATGGCGCCGGTGACCTCCGCCGGGGAATTGTCCGTGCCGTCGGCGATCCCGCGGCCCGTTTTCGCGAGGACCGCTTGCGCATCCTCAGGGCGTTGCGCTTCGCCGCCCGGTTCGGCTTCGAGATCGATGAGGCGACCTGGACCGCGGCGACGGCACAGGCAGCCGACACCGGCACACTCTCGGCCGAACGGGTCAGGGAAGAATGGATCAAGGGAGTCGAGACGGCGCGATCCGTGGCCGATCTGGTGCAACGATGGATCGCAAGCGGCGTCGCCCGGGTATGGTTCGGCGAATGCCACCGTTCGGACGCCGCGGCGCTGAGCCGTTTCTCGAGCAGTCCTCGCGACGCCGTCGTCGCCACGGCGCTGTGGTGCCGTCCGGCCGCGACCGTCTGGCGGCGCCTGAAGGGTTCTTCCGCTGAAATCCGCCGCGCCGAAGCCATCGACCGCGGTCCGGAACGCCCGGTGAGCGCCGAGCCGCAACAGGTCCGTCGCTGGATGGCGACCGTGGGCGAAGCTGCCGACGACCTGATCGCCATCGGACGATGCCGCGGCGGCGGCGACTGGATCGCGGCTGTCGGCGGGGTTCGATCC
>JBOHRZ010000465.1:0-1900 GCA_050732975.1 Gemmatimonadales bacterium | reverse complement strand
AGACTGGCCCTCCGTCACGGCGTGACGCTTCCCAACACTCCGGCCACGATCGACAGTGATTACCGCGGCGAGCTGCAGGTGATCATGGTCAACCACGGCGACGCGCCGTTCGAGGTCCATCGTGGCGACCGGATCGCGCAATTGCTGGTGCAGCGCGTCGAGCCGGTCACGTTTCGCGAAGTGACGGAACTCCCGGCGAGTAGCCGTGGAGGCGGGGGATTCGGCAGCACCGGGCGGTGAATTACTTATACTTCCCGAAACGACTACTTTCGATTTGTCGCCCTCAGGAGTAGGACAATGTTTCAATTTGTTCGCCATGGTGCCGCAGCCGCGGCGCTCGCCGTGATCGCGAGCGCTCCCGTGGCGGCCCAGGCGCCTCACGATTACGTCCAGGCCGATGTTGACTTCATGCAGGGGATGATCTGGCACCATGCGCAGGCCGTGTCGATGTGCCTGCTTGCCGGCAGCCACGGCGCCAGCGAGAAGGTCGCCGAGCTCTGCCACAAAATCATCCTGTCGCAGGAAGACGAGATCGGGTTGATGCAGAACTGGCTCGCCGATCGCGGCCGGAATGTGCCGCACCCCCGCACCGATACGATGGTCTTTCACGAACCGGCATCGGCCTCCGCGATGCCGGCAATGGCCGGGATGGCGGCCGGCGAATCCCACATGATGCCGGGGATGCTCAACCACGCTCAGATGCTGGCGCTCGACTCCGCGCGCGGCACCGCGTGGGACCGGGCGTTTCTCGTCGGCATGATGCAGCACCATGGCGGCGCGATTACCATGGTGACCAAGCTGTTCGATACCGGTGGTGCCGGGCAGCAAGCCGAGCTGTTCCGGTTCGCGACCGGCGTTGACGCGGACCAACGTGGGGAAATCAACCGGATGCAAATCATGCTCAACTCGCTCCCAGGAGGCGAATAACCATGTATACCCGGAGTTCGATCATGCGGGGCCTGACCGGCGCCGCGGCGGCTGTTCTCTGCGGCGTGGCGCCGTTGCTGGCCCAGGGCGGGCCGCCCAGCATTCGTGATCCGCGCGTTGGCCTGCACACCGGCTTCACCGATGCGGGAGTCGCCGCCAAGAACATGGTTCTGATCGGACATCAACCCAAGGCGGACACGCTGGACGGCCCCGGCGGCGGCCGCGGTCTCACCTATGCGAACTCCGATCTCGCCTTCCGCGGCAACTACGTCTTCCAGGGCAACTTCAGCGGCTTCGCGATCTGGGACATTTCCAATCCGACCATGCCGGTGCTCGCGAGCGCGGTCTTCTGCTCGACCGGTCAGGGCGACCCCTCGATCATCGGCAACCTGCTCTTCATCTCGTCGGAAAGCACCGGCGACCGGACCGACTGCAGCAACCAGGGAGTGCAGGATCGGGTCAGCAAAGACCGCATGGTCGGCGTCCGGATCTTCGACGTCTCGGATATTCATAATCCGAAGCACGTGTTCGATGTGCAGACCTGCCGCGGTTCCCATACTCATACCGTGGTTCCTGATCCGAAGAGCAAGAACGACGTGTACATCTGGGTTCAGGGTATGGCCCGGGTCCGCTCGCCCGAGGAGATGGCCGGTTGCAACGACTGGCCGATCGACTCCGCTAATTCGGCGATGTATCGCATCGACATTATCCGGGTACCGCTCGCCCATCCCGAAGAAGCCAAGGTGGTAAGCGCCGGGCACATCTTCGCCGACATGGTGGCACCCAAGGGGCACGGCAACCCGCCTGGTGATACGCTGGGCGGACGTGGCGGTCGCGGTGGACGCGGGGGTGGACGCGGAGGTCGCGCCCTGACACTGGCGAACCTGCCGCCAACGTTTGTCACTCCGCTGCTCGACAGCATCGTCAAGGCGCGCGGTGGCTCCGGAGCGCCGACATCGGCGGATTCGGCGGC
>JBOHRZ010000464.1:0-1903 GCA_050732975.1 Gemmatimonadales bacterium | reverse complement strand
GCGTGACACCGATCAGGGCAACGACGAGACGATGGCGGATCGATTCAGCGAACCAGACATGACGCACGGCCGGGCTCCGGGTTCGGGTCGGGACGAAACTAGCAGCCGGCAGGCCCCCCGAGCAGTGAGTTTCATGAACCCTTCATACAATCCTCAACGCCGTTTCATGCCGGCCGGGCGAATGTGATCGCGGTCATCACCGAGCGTCTGAGAACCGTGCGTCCGGGTCGCTGCCGATTCGTGACCTGCGACAATCTCGGACCATCAATTCGGCAGATACAAACTTGTCCCGAGGAGGTTCCGTGTTCCGCCGTATGTCTGTCCTGCTGCTGGCGCTCGCCGCCTGCCAGCGTTCCGCTCCGCCATCCGCGCAAGGCACCGGTGCGCCGCCGGCACAGTCGCCGGCCGCATCGCCGACGACCCAGTCTCCCGCCACGATGTCGCACGGCGAAGCGAAAATCGACAACCCGGCGGTGCCGCTTGAGCGTTCGGCTGAAGCGCCGCCGAGGACGGCGGGGCACCTCAAGCAGGTCCGGCTGACCGCCGTGCATTATCAGCACGTGGTGGCACCGGGCATCGTCTACCAGGCCTGGACCTTCGACAGCATGGTGCCGGCACCCACGATCCGGGTCACCGTTGGCGATACCGTCGACTTTACCCTGGTCAACGCCTCGCCGATGGCGCACTCGATCGACTTCCACGCCGCGGAGATCGCGCCCAGCCGGGCGTACGTCAACGTGAACCCGAAGGACTCGATGCACTTCCGGTTCGTCGCGAAGGTGCCGGGGGCGTTCCTGTACCATTGCGGCACGGCGCCGGTGGCGCTGCACATCGCCAACGGGATGTACGGAGCGTTGATCGTCGATCCGGTGACGCCGCGGCCGGCGGCGAAGGAATTCGTGGTGGTGCAGAGCGAGTTCTACTTCGCCGCCAGCAACGACTCGACCGCACCCAGGACGCTCGGCTGGCAGAAGATGCTCGACCTGTCGCCGGACTACGTGGTATTCAACGGCGCGTATGGGCAGTACGCCGCGCACCCGCTGCACGTGAAGCCGGGCGAACTGGTGCGGTTCTACGTCGTCGACGCCGGGCCGAACCGTGTCTCCTCCTTCCACATCGTCGGCACCATCTTCGAGAAGGTGTTCGAGGACGGCTTCGGCCCGCCGAAGTTGGGAGTGCAGACCGCGCTCGTGCCGGTGGGCGGCGGGATGATCTTCGAAGCGCGCCTGCCGGAGGCGGGACTCTATCCCTTCGTCAGTCACGCCTTCGCTGACGCGACCAAGGGCGCCATGGGGGTGCTACAGGCCGGAGATGTGCCGGGGACGACGAGTCACTGACTTCGGCGGGAACGCTGAGCCACGCGGCGGAAGCGCGGAATGGTGTCCGCACTTCCGCCGCCTCGTTCAATATCCGAGATACATCACGTGGCAGTAGGTGCCCAGCCGAACATTGTAGGCGATGTACCAGCCGGGGTTGTCGTAATCGACATAAAGCACGATGTCGTCACGGTCCCAGAGCCAGTCGCCGCAGAACGGGTCGTCGTACGGCGCGATCTGGAAGTAATAGCCGCCGAGATCGAAGCGATTCGGCCCGCCGCCGCGCATCCGCCAGACATGGCTCGCCCCGACGACGCCGGGGAAGTGCCCGCGCTCCCACGGGTGCGCCAGGCCGTAGTGGACCTTGTCGCGTCCGGCATTGCCCACCCAGCGTCCGTTGCGATCGACGTGCGGCGCATTGGGGTGATTCGGCTCATCGCGATAGTCGGGACGCGCCTGCGTCGCCGCGGCGCCGCCGCGCGCGCCTGGCGTGGGGCGGGATCGCTGCTGCGGAGGCATATATCCGCGTCCGCGCGGCGGTCCGTGCTGCGGGATGTACCCACCGCCGACGGCGGGCTGCGCAGGCC
>JBOHRZ010000463.1:0-1910 GCA_050732975.1 Gemmatimonadales bacterium | reverse complement strand
GACCGGATCATGCATCGGTCAGTCTCAACCGGGCTGTCGCCATGAGCGAAGCGAAGGGACGGAGCAACGACTTGGTACGGACCGTTGCCCCTTCGCTTCGCTCAGGGTGACAGGTCGCCGGCCCGCCGGTACCTTTGGCGCTGATGTCCGTCATCGATCAGCAGCTACCGGTCACCGGCGGCGACGCCAAGCGCGAATACGTCCGGCAGATCTTCGCGGCGATCGCACCGCGCTACGATCTGCTCAACCACGTCCTGTCGCTCAACAGCGACCGGCGCTGGCGCCGCATCGCGGTCGACAGTCTCGACTGGCGCACGGACACGGGCGGCCAGTACCTCGACCTCTGCGCCGGGACCCTCGATCTCGCCGCCGAGCTCGGCAACCGCACCGGTTTCGAGGGCAGCGTCTACGCGGCCGATTTCGTACTGCCAATGCTGCGGCTCGGCGCCGGGAAATCCACGCGGGTGGTCCCCGCCGCCGCCGATGCGCTGCGGCTTCCCTTTGCCGACGCGGCGTTTGACGGCGCGATGGTCGGTTTTGGCGTGCGCAATCTCATGGATCTCGATGCGGGCCTCCGCGAGGCGGCGCGAGTGCTCAAGCCCGGCGCGCGATTCGTCGTGCTGGAGTTCACCAGGCCCGACTGGCCGCCGCTGCGGGCGATCTATCTCGCCTACCTGCGGCAGGTACTCCCTCGCATTGGCCGGTTGGTTTCGAAACATAGGACTGCCTACGACTGGCTACCAGCGTCGGTGCTCCCCTTTCCGGACGCCGCCTCGCTTGCCGAGCGGATTCGCGCCGCCGGGTTCGAGCCGGTCACCTGGCGCAAACTCTGGGGCGGCATCGTCGCGATTCACGTCGCCCTCCGGACCGGCGGATGACACTCGATACGCTCGGCCAGTTCATCGATGCCATCGACCGCGCCGGCGAACTGGTGCGGGTCCGGGAACCGGTGCGCACCCACCTGGAGATCGCCGAAATCGCCGACCGCGCCATGAAGTCGTCCGGCGGCGGTCCGGCGTTGCTCTTCGAGAAACCGGTGATGCCAGACGGCGCCATCAGTTCGATCCCGGTGGCGATCAACCTCTTCGGCTCCGAATCGCGGATGTCGCTGGCGCTGGGCGTCGCCCGTCTCGACGACATCGGCGACCGCATCGCCGAGATGCTCAACCTCAAGGTGCCCGAAGGACTGCTCGCCAAGTTGGCAATGCTGCCGCGGTTGGCCGAGCTGGCGAAATTTCCGCCGCGAACCCGCTCGGGGCGGCCGGCCTGTCAGCAGGTCGTCCAGCGCGACGACGAGGTCGATCTCGACCGGTTGCCGCTGTTGCAGACATGGCCGGGAGACGGCGGACGCTATCTCACGCTGCCGCTGGTGATCACCCACGATCCGGTGAACGGCACCCGCAACGTGGGGATGTACCGCGTGCAGCAGATCGGCAAACGCGAACTGGCGATGCACTGGCAGCGGCACAAGAGCGGTGCCGCGCACTGGCGCGAGATGGCGCCGCGCGGCGAACGGATGCCGGTGGTGATCGCGCTGGGCGGCGATCCGGCGAGCATGTATTCGGGCTCGGCACCACTCCCGCCCGGCATCGACGAATTCCTCTTCGCCGGGTTTCTGCGGCGCGATCACGTCGAACTGGCCAGCGCGGTCACGTGCGATCTTGCCGTCCCTGCCGAGGCGGAGATTGTCATCGAGGGCTATATCGACCCGGCCGAACCGCTGGTGATGGAAGGACCATTCGGCGACCATACCGGGTTCTACTCGCTCGCCGATCGCTATCCCCGGGTGCATGTCACCGCGGTGACGCAGAAGCGCCAGCCGATCTATCCGGCCACGCTGGTGGGACGCCCGCCGATGGAAGATTACTGGCTCGGCCACGCCACCGAACGGATCTTCCTGCCGCTGCTCA
>JBOHRZ010000462.1:0-1946 GCA_050732975.1 Gemmatimonadales bacterium | reverse complement strand
GATGACGGCCCCGCTCGGTGGCCTCGGCGACCACGATCGAATTGTCGACCAGCATGCCGACGGCCAGCGCCAGACCGCCCAGTGACAGGATGTTGATCGTCACGTGAAAGAGCTGCATCAGCGTGAGCGAGACGAACACCGACAGCGGCACCATGACGCCGATGGCCAGCGACATCCGCACATTGCGCAGGAAGAGAAAGATGATCAGGATCGACAGGATTCCGCCGACAATGATTTCCTGCGACAGGTTGCTGAGAGCGCCGCGGACGAAGGCCGCCTGGGCCGCCACCACCCTGACGTGCACGTCGGGAAATGTCTTGCCGAGCAGCGCGAGAGTCTTGTCGAGTTGGCCGGTCACCTTGACGGTGTTCGATCCGGCGTCCTTGTAGACGACCAGGCCGACGGCGGGCTTGCCGTCGAGCCGCACCACGGTGCGCGGGTCGGCGCTGGCCGGCGTGACGGTCGCAACGTCGGAGAGGCGGATGCCTTCACTCGCCGGGCCGACGGGAACGTCGCGGATCTGTTCCGGATCTTCCAGTTCGGTGAGGGTGCGCACCGTGAAGCGGAACTGCCCGCGCCGCACCGTACCGCCCTGATCGGTGACGTTGGCGCTCTCGATCGCCTGGGCCACGTCTTCGGGAATGATTCCCAGCGCGCGGGCGCGGTCGGGATCGACGTCGACGCGGATCTCGTCGCTCGGATCGCCGACCACGGCCACGCTTGCTACGCCATCGATCTGTTCCAGCCGGCGGGCGTGGACCTCGCGCGCGGTGCGCGCGATGGCGCGGAGGTCGCCGGGACCGGTGAGCGCCAGCACCGCAATTGGCCGCTCGCCGGGGTCCGACGTGAGCAGCGTGGGGCGCGACACGCCGGAGATGTTGTTGCTGATGGCGTTGTCGAGCTTCTCGCGCACGGTGAGGACGGTCTTCGCCATGTCAGTGCCCCACGCAAACGTCAGCGTGGTGTTGTCCTCGCCGTTGCGGCTCACCGAGCGCACGCTCACCAGCCCCGGCGTGTTGCCCACCGCCTTCTCGATCGGTTCGGCGACGAATCGCGATACTTCGGCCGCCGCGGCGCCGGCGTAGACGGTCCGCACCGTCAGCACCGGCAGCGTCACATCCGGGAGCAGCGACACCGGCATCTGCGCGATCGACACGATGCCGAGGAGCACCAGCGCCAGCACGGCCGCAACGGTGGTCACCGGACGTTTGAGGGCGGCGGAACTCAGCGACATGAAAAGGAGAGCAGGGAGAGCGAAGAGAGCGGGGAGAGCGGGGAGAGCGGGGAGAGCATTTCGATCGTCACTGCGAGTCGCTGCGCTTCGGCGTCAATTTGATCGGGGCCTGGTGGGTGAGGGTGATCTGCCCGTCGGTGATCACCATGTCGCCCGGTTTGAGCGGGATGACGCCGCTGGCGCTGTCGGGGAGGATCTCGGTCTCGCGCCCGTTGGTCCGGCCGGTATTGACGTACACCCATTCGGCGATGCCGTTGCGGGCGACGAAGACCAGCGGCCGATTGTCGCGCTCGATCACTGCGCGTGCTGGCACGATGATCCGGTTCGGCAGTCGCGCCGCTTCGAGTTGGACGTCGGCGTACATCCCCGGGCGGAGTTCGCCGTTGCCGGGAATCCGGATGATGGCGCGGCCGGCGCGAGTGGCGCTGTCGACCAGCGGCAGAATTGCCGCGATGGTGCCATGCACCGGCTTGTCGGGGAACGCCGCCACCGTGACGATCGCCTCGCCGCCGATGCGCAGCAGCGGAATGTCGTGCTCCAGAACTTCGGCCTCGACCCGGAGGTTCTTCATGTCGACGATCTGCACCACGGCGCCGCTGCTCACCTGGTCGCCTGGCGCCACCGACAGGCTCTCTATCATTCCGTCAAAGGGCGCAGTGATGACGGCGTGGTCGAGGGCAAGTCTGGCCTTGTCGAGCTGCACTTGCGCGCC
>JBOHRZ010000461.1:0-1967 GCA_050732975.1 Gemmatimonadales bacterium | reverse complement strand
CCGCTGGTCCCCTCTCCCGGTTCGAGTCCCCCGACGAAGACCGCCTCGGGGAAGCCTGCGGCGTTCAGGATCAGCGACTGCGCCGACACCTCGGGCGCGGCAGCCACGACATCGGGATCCTTGCGGATCCGGGCCAGTTGGCTGCGCCAGTCATCCATCCGCAGCGTGGGGCCGTAGGTCAGCACGCGGAGGTGCGGTGACGCCTTGAGGATCCGGTCGCGGAGGTCGTTGCGCAGGCCGTTCATGACGCCGAGCACCACGATCAGCGCGGTGACGCCGAGGGTGAACGAACCGATGCTGATGATGGTCTGCAGCGACGCCGTCCTGGTGCCGCGCTGGCCGCGGAGGTAGCGCAGCGCGATGCGCCGCTCCAGGCGGTTCGGCCACCACGTCGCCATCGGCTACTCGGGCGCGGCGGCGCGGCGGCTGACCCCTTCCGGCCGCATCGCCGGAAAGAGGATCACGTCGCGAATCGAATGCTGGCCGGTCAGCAGCATCACCAGCCGGTCGATCCCGATCCCGACACCGCCGGTCGGCGGCATGCCGTACTCCAGGGCCCGGACATAGTCGGCGTCGAACTGATGCGCCTCTTGATTGCCCGCCGCTTCCTGGCGGCCCTGCTCCTCGAAGCGCGCTCGCTGATCGTCGGGATCGTTCAGCTCGCTGAACGCGTTGGCGAACTCCATGCCCTGAACGAAGAGTTCGAACCGCTCGGTCAGGCGCGGATCGTCGCGATGCTGCTTGGCGAGCGGCGACAGCGCCTTCGGATAGTCGAGCACGAACGTGGGTTGGACCAGGCCCGGTTCGACCGCGTGCTTGAACACTTCGTCGATCAACCGGCCGCCGGCGATACCCGCCAGAGCGGCATCGCTCCGCCCGTGCTGTCGCAGGTACCGCCGGAGCTCGTCGTCGCCGGCCGCCAGCACATCGATTCCGCTTGCCTGGCGCGTTGCCTCGACGAAGCGTATCTGCGCGAACGGCGGCAGGAACGAGACCGTTCCGCCTTCCCACTCGACATCCATCGACGGACAGATTTCCCGCACCGCGCCGACGACGAACTCCTCGACCATCGCCAGCATCCCGCGATAGTCGGCGTACGCCTGGTACCACTCCAGCATGGTGAATTCGGGATTGTGCGACCGGTCCATGCCCTCGTTGCGGAAGTCATGGCCGATCTCGTAGACGCGCTCCATTCCGCCGACGATCAAACGCTTGAGGTACAGTTCGTCGGCGATCCGCAGATAGAGCTGCATGTCGAGGGCGTTGTGGTGGGTCACGAACGGGCGCGCCGCCGCGCCGCCGTAGACCGGCTGCAGCACCGGCGTCTCCACCTCCAGGAATCCACGCGCGTCGAGGAACCGGCGGGCGTAGGCCACGATCCCGGCCCGCGTTTCGAAGATCCGGCGCACGTCGGGGTGGACCGCCAGGTCGGCGTATCGCTGACGGTAGCGCATCTCCGGATCGACCAGCCCGCCGTGCACCACCGCCGTGCCGTCCTCCCGGGCTTCGGTCTTGCCGCGCGGCAGTGGCCGGAGCGACTTGGCCAGCAACTGCACCATCGCCACCCTCACGGTGATCTCTCCGGTACGGGTGCGGAAAAGTCGACCGCTCACGCCGACGTGGTCGTCGAGGTCGAGCAACTCGATCAGCGGCCATTGCCCGGCGAGTTCGTCGCGGCGGAAATAGAGCTGGATCCTCCCCG
This sequence comes from Gemmatimonadales bacterium, assembly GCA_050732975.1. Taxonomy (GTDB): domain Bacteria; phylum Gemmatimonadota; class Gemmatimonadetes; order Gemmatimonadales; family GWC2-71-9; genus Palsa-1233. The sequence goes on along the minus strand of JBOHRZ010000461.1, from coordinate 265 downwards.
AAGCGTCCTCCAGATGGGCGAACATCGTCTTGCCCTGGGTGCGCATCGAAGCAAGTCGCCCCGCTATCCGCACCACGGGTCCGGCATCTTCGAGCCCGTCGTCCCAGGCGCCGTGCGCCGCGGCGGCCGTGTGGCTTCGCTCGAACCCGTAGGCGTACGCCGGAATGCCGAGCGCCTCGATCCGGCCCCGCTTCTCGCGCCGCGCCGTTTCGACGTAGCTGCGCTCCAATGCGTCGCTCACGCCGCCCGGGCCCCGAACCGCTTG
>JBOHRZ010000460.1:0-1973 GCA_050732975.1 Gemmatimonadales bacterium | reverse complement strand
GTTGCGCCCTTCGCGCAGCAGCTCGGCGGCGACCTGGAAGCCGTTCTTCTTCGGGAGCACGATGTCGAGCAGGATGACGTCGTATTCGTAGACGTGGGCCAGCATCGTTGCCTCGTCGCCATCGGGGGCGACGTCGACGACGTAGCCTTCTTCCCGCAGTCCCTGCTCGATGAAGCCCGCGACCTTCCGGTCGTCCTCCACGACGAGAATTTTCATGATCGCAAGGTGAGGCGGCCCGTGTGAATCAAGAATCAATCCTGAATGAAGGCTTCTTCATGATTCCCGGGCCGCCGGAAGTTCCAGCTGAAAGGAGGCGCCGCCTCCCTCGTGGTTGGCGGCCCTGAGGTCGCCGCCGAGGAGACGTGCCAGTCGCCGCGATAATGGTAGACCGAGTCCCACTCCCTGACTCTCGGCGGATGGGTCGGTGACATAGATATCGAAAATGCGTTCCTCGTCGCCCTCCGCGAGCCCCGGGCCACCATCGTCGATCCGGTAGCGAACGTGCGTGTCGTCGTGATCGACGGTGAGGCGCACGGTGCCGCTCTCGGGCGTGTGCTTGATCGCATTGCCGAGGATGTTGAGCAGGATCTGCTCGACGCGGCTGGCGTCGGTCAGCACGCTGGGCCCGTGACCCGCGGCGTCGAATGCCATAGTGACCGCTTTCGCTACGGCGGCCGGCGTGACCCGGCTTATCGCCCGGCGGCCCACCGCGTTGGGATCGACGGGTCGGATCACCGGCCGCAGCCGGTCTTCGTCGAGCCGGCTGAGATCGAGGAGGTCATTGATCAGCGCCACCGCGTGCTGGGCAGAATCGAGTACCTCGAACGCGGCGCGCGGTACGGTGGCGGGGTCCTTCTTTCTCACCATCATCTCCGACCAGCCGTGCACCGCGGCGAGCGCATTGCGCAGTTCGTGATTGACCATCGCGAAAAACCGCTCGCGATTGCGCTGGAGCAGGTGCACTTCCTCGAGGAGCCGGGCGCTCTCTTCGTGGAGTCTGGCGTTCTCGACCGCGGCGGCTGTCATGGCGGCGAGAAGAACGGCGATCCGCTCATCATTCTTGCTGAATTCCTCGCCGCCCTCCTTTTCGGTGAGATAGAGATTGCCGAACACCCCGCGGCGGCTCACGATCGGAACGCCGAGGAACGTGTGCATCGGCGGATGATGGGGGGGGAAGCCATGGGAGTCGGGGTGACGGGTGAGATCGGGAAGGCGGATCGGCCGCGCTTCGCGAATCACCAGACCGAGAATGCCATGGCCCGTGGGCAGATCGCCGATCCGGGCGCGTTCCTCGTCGCTGATGCCGCGAGTGGTGAAGCTCTCCAGGGTGCGGCCATCGGGGGCGAGGACGCCGATCGCGGCAAAGCGGGCGCCGATCACGTCGGCGGCGATATTGACCACCCGGTGGATCACGCCCTCGAGCGACGGATCGGCGGTGAGCGCCACGCCGGCGAGCACCAGCTTCTCGAGGCGGGCGGTAACGGCGGGATCGGGCTCGATGTGCGGCATATGGGAATGATCGTGGACGGTGGCTGCCGTCGTCACTGATGACCAATCGGGGCGCCGGGATTTGAACCCGGGACCTCCTGCTCCCGAAGCAGGCGCGCTAACCGGGCTGCGCTACGCCCCGTAACTCATGCAGCCAACGAACTTAGCACGGTTCTCACTTCGGGGAAACGGTTGCCGCATTGCCAGGATCCGCGCCAGGAACGGTACCGCGACGGCGCACAACCTGTTATCAGTACCAGTTGTCTCGTTTCGGAGTCCTGGTACATGCAACGCGCCATCCCCGTCGCCGCCGCCACACTGCTGCTGGCGGCGCCTTGCGTGCTGTCCGCCCAACGCAACTCGGGAACCATCGGACACTACATCCCACCCCGTACCTGGCCGCAGGGCCAGCACAACTTCGATCTCGTGCACCAGAAGATCGCTGTGCAGTTCAGCGAAGCCCAACGCCTCGTCACCGGCACGGT
>JBOHRZ010000459.1:0-1987 GCA_050732975.1 Gemmatimonadales bacterium | reverse complement strand
GCACGGCGCTGTCCGCCACGGCGCGGCTGATCCGACGCTGGTCCGCCATCAGGTGCAGCACCATGTCGCGGCGTTCGCGCGCCGCGTCGGGATGCCGCGCCGCCGATGTCCGGTTCGGTGCGCTGATCATCGCGGCGAGTTGCGCCGCCTCGGGAATCGTGATCCGGCGGATGTCCTTGCCGAGGTAGTACCGGGACGCCGCGCCCATGCCGTGAATGGCCCGCGCGCCGTCCTGGCCCAGGTAGATCTCGTTGAGGTACGCGTCGAGAATCTGCCGCTTGCTGTACCGCATCTCCAACACCAGCGCCATCGCCGCTTCCCGCAGCTTGCGGATCGGCGTGCGGTCGGCCGAAAGAAAGAGATTCTTGGCCAATTGCTGGGTGAGAGTGCTGCCGCCCTGGACGATCCCGCCGGCGCGCAGGTTGGCGATCATCGCCCCGGCGACTCGCTTGAGGTCGAGCCCATGATGCTGGAAGAATCGCTGGTCTTCGACCGCAAGCACCGCCTGCACCAGCGAGTTGGGGACTTCGCTGAGAGGAACCGGAACCCGCTCCTCCATCGGCGAACCGTCGAGAGTGCCGATCGCGACCGGCGCCGCCTGGCTGGCGTCACCATCGGAACTCCACGGGACCGGTCTCGTATATATGGCGGTCGGAAGCCGCTCCACGGCGGGCGTGATGTGAGCGCGGATCAATGCTTCGGTGGCGATGGCGACGAAGGAGAGTCCTACCAGGCCTGCGAGCGACCATGCCACCACTCGCAACGTGATTCGCGCGCGCAAGGTACTCGCGTGACGTTTCAGTGTTGCGACGGTCTGGCGCGTCCGGTGGGTCACCGCCTGCCAAGTCATGCCTGGTGCTCTCCTCAGTGCGTCCTGATGTATGACGTCTGAGAAGCGTCGCCAGTTTCCACGTGCAACAGCAGGATCGATTTGCGCCCGCGCCGGCTTGCTACGCCTCGCGCACTTCGACGCTCCCGCCCGGGGCCATGTCGGCGATGAGATTCGCCAGCGCGGCGTGGTCGACGGGCTTGACGAGATGGGCGTCGAATCCCGCCTCCTCCGAGCGACGGCGGTGCGCCTCCTGGCCCCAGCCGGTGAGCGCCACCACATTCACGTCCGCGCCCCAACCGGAATCGCGGATCGCGCGGCAGGTCTCGAACCCGTCGAGACGCGGCAGGCCGATGTCGAGGAGAATCAGTTCGGGACGAAACGCGGCCCCGACCGCGAGCGCTTCCATGCCGTCGTGCGCCAACGCCGTTTCGTGGCCGGAGAGTCGCAGCACCGCCGCCAGCGACTCGGCCCCGTCACGGTTGTCGTCGACCACCAGAATCCGTCGCGCTCGTACTGCCGGGGCGACGGAATTACGCACCGCCTTGGCATCGGCCGCGGCGTGCAGCAAGGGCAGGCGCACCACGAACTCACTGCCGCGATCGGGGCCGTCGCTGGCGGCGCTCACCGAACCACCGTGCATCTCGACCAGGCGCTTCACGAGCGTAAGCCCGATGCCCAGCCCGCCGTGGGAGCGCTCCAGCGAACGCTCCAGTTGCACGAACGATTCGAAGATGCGCGACAGCATCTCCCCGGGAATTCCGGCGCCGCTGTCCCGGACCCGCACCACCGCATGGCCATCGTCGACGGTCGCGGCGAGCTCGATCCGGCCGCCCGTCGGCGTGTACTTGCAGGCGTTGTTAAGCAGGTTGCCGAACACCTGCGCCAGCCGGACCGGATCGGCCAGAAGGGGCATCCCAACGCGTGCGATGCTCACCGTGAGCGTGTGGCCCAACGCATCAACCAATGGCCGGGCCCCGTCGACCGCCTGTCGCAGCACCTCGGCCAGATCCACACGTTCGCGGCGCAGCGCGAGGCGATTGTGATTGATCCGCGCCACGTCGAACAGGTCGTCCACCAGGCGCACCAGGTGCTGGACCTGCCGTTCGAGCACCGCGCCGCTCCTGGCCCGGATCGCCGCATCGTCACCCGCGCGCT
>JBOHRZ010000458.1:0-2017 GCA_050732975.1 Gemmatimonadales bacterium | reverse complement strand
GGAAGAGGTCGCCGGCGACCACTACGGCATCCGGGCGCTCGGCGATGACACCGTCGATCGCCCGCGTGAATGCGACGGCGACATCGACCTCGCGCTGGTTCCTTCCCCGGCTGTCGAGCCGGTGGAACTGGCGGAAGCCGAGATGCGGGTCGGCCAGGTGCGCAAGACGCATCGTCTAATATGCCGTCAATCGGGGCCCGCGGGCTGGGACAGTGGCGGCGGCGTGCCTCGCCCCCGTCACGCCTCTCGACTCATTGGAGGGACGTCCTCGAGCCAGAACCCCGCCAGCCGTTCCGCGCTGTCGACCTCGACCAGGAACCGGTCGGCGATGCGCACGGGCTCGACCGGCCGCCGCATCCCGATCCGCAGGTGGAAGGTGCGTTCGGCCGGATCGGCGGACATCGTCAGCGTCGTGTCGAACTCCAGCGCCGCGACGCCGCGTTTGGCGGTCCGCGACGGCACGACGACCTGACCGGTCCGCGCCTCGACCGGAGCCGCCAGTCCCGCGAGCGGGGTGATCTCCGGCCACACCACGATATCGAGTCCGCAGAGCACGCCGTTGATCACGTCCAATACCGCGACCGAGCCCTCGTCGTCATTGAGTTCGACCGTGCCGGTGTAGCCGGCGCCGTGGGGAGTGGGCGACAGGCTCCCCGAGAGGATGTCGGTTTCGGCATCCCAGTTCCAGTGCAGCGCCGGCAACGGCCCGGGCTGGGTGAGGACATGGATTTCGAGAGCCATCAGGCGGCTGTGAGGCGGCCACCCGCGCGCGTCACGAACCGCACCAGGCGGTCGCAGGCGGCCTCGAGTTCGCGGTCCGACACAGCGAACGACAGCCGGACCCAGCGGTCGTCGCCGAACGCGCCGCCCGGCACGAGGGCCACGCCTTGGTCCTGCATGAACCGCTCGCAGAACGCCGCTCCGCCAGTGGGCTGGTCGGTGCCGAGGCCGTCCACCCGGAAGAAGAAGTAGAACGCGCCGTGCGGTTCGACGAACTCGACGCCGGGAAGCTGGTCGCGAAACCGCGCCACCAGGTAATCGCGGCGGCGGCGGAACGCCTCGACCATCCGGTCCACCTCGGCATCAACCGACGGATCGCTGAATGCGGTCGTCGCCGCCCACATTGCCGGCTGGTTGGCGCCGGTCGTGGTGTGACTCTGCATCGCCGCAATCGCCTTGGACACCTCCAAGGGGGCGTACGATGCGCCGATCCGCCATCCGGTCATCGCGTACGCCTTCGATGCTCCGTAGAACACCACACTGCGCTCCAGAACCTCGTCGTCGAGATCGAACAGCGATGCGGACGGGCCATCGCCGAAATGGATCCGGCGATAGATCTCGTCACACAGCAACCAGATATCATGCTCCCCGGCCCATGCCGCGATCGCCTCGAGCTCGGGACGGGTGTAGACCGCGCCGGTCGGATTGCTTGGCGAGCAGAGCAGTACGCCGCGGGTCTGCTTGTCGCGCACCCGCTCGAGGTCCGCGACACCGACCTTGAGTCCCCACTCCGGATCGCCTGGCACCATGACCGGCTCGGCCCTCGCGAAATGAATCATCTGCGGGTACGACACCCAGGCGGGCGACGGGACAAGCACCTTGTCCCCAGGGCCGAACAGGGCGAAAACCGTATTGAAGAGCGCCTGTTTCGAGCCGTTGCTCACCACCAGGCGAGCGGGATCGACCGGTCGGCCGCCGCTGAGGCGCGACAGCGCACCGGCCATCGCCTGGCGCAGTTCGATGGTGCCCACGTTCGGCGCATATCGGGTCTTGCCGGCGCGGATTGCCGCGATGCCGGCCTCGGCTACGACGGCCGGCGTGTCGAAGTCGGGCTCGCCGGCGCCGAGATCGAGCACATCTTCGCCGGCGGCCTTCCGCCGCTTGGCCTCGGTGCTGATGGCGACCGTTTCCGACGACTTGAGATGGGCGAGATTGGGTGACCGCTGGAAGCGCATGACCAAAAGTACAGCACTGGGACGCCAGCCGGAGTCCCCGGGGAGCCGGACGACTTCTGTGC
>JBOHRZ010000457.1:0-2018 GCA_050732975.1 Gemmatimonadales bacterium | reverse complement strand
GGCGTGACCCGCGGAGCGCCGGAATTCGTGCCGCCCGAGCTTGCTACCCTGGTCGACGATCCGCCGACCGGAGCGCAGTGGGTATTCGAGACCAAGTACGACGGCTACCGCCTTGAGCCGGTGGTCGCCCGCGGAAAGGCGCGGCTGATGACCCGGCGCGGCAAGGACTGGACCGACCGTTTTCCCGTCCTTGCCTCAGAACTCGGCCGCCTCCCGGTGCGCACCGCAGTGCTCGATGGTGAGGTGGTGGTGCTCGATCGCCGCGGGCGCTCGCGCTTCGCGCTCCTGCAGCAGAGTCTCGACGCTTCCCGTGATCAGGATCTCACCTTCTTCGCGTTCGATCTTCTCCATCATGACGGCGAGGATCTTCGCCGGCTGCCGCTCACCGAACGGCGCGCCCGGCTCGAGGCCCTGCTGCGCAAAGCGGGCGCCGGCCCGACCGGACCGGTGCGTCTCGGCCGCCGGCTTTCGGGCCGAGGCGCCACGCTGCTGCGCGCCGCGTGCCGCCGCGGTCTCGAAGGGATCATGGCGAAGCGTAGCGATTCGACCTACCAGAGCCGGCGCACCATGGATTGGGTCAAGATCAAGTGCAGCAACCGGCAGGAATTCGTGATCGTCGGCTACACGCCGCCCAGGGGCTCGCGGATCGACATCGGTTCGTTGCTGCTCGCGGTGCACGACAACGGCGCTCTGCAGTATGCGGGGAGAGTCGGAAGCGGAATGGACGACGCGACGCTGCGAGGATTGAGGCGGCGGCTCCGGCCGATCGAGCGCGCGACCTCGCCCTTGCCGGGACGTCAGACCGGCCTTCCGCGCGAGGTCCACTGGGTCGAGCCGAAGCTGGTCTGCGAGGTGTCGTTCACCGAATGGACCCGTGATGGTGCGCTGCGGCATCCGGTCTTTGTCGGGATCCGCGAAGACAAACCAGCGCGCGAGGTGCGGCGCGAGCGGGCGGCGCCGTGACACCACGCCGAAGCGCCCGCGATGATGCGACGGTCCACAGCGTGCCGATCTCACATCCCGACCGGGTGATCTTCCCGGAAGCGGGCCTGACCAAGCTCGATCTGGCGCGCTACTTCGACTCCGTGGCGAAGGTGATGCTGCCGCACGTGGCGCACCGTCCTCTGGTTCTGGTCCGTTGCCCGACCGGGAGCGCCGAGACCTGTTTCTACCAGAAGCACTGGACCGGCCACCTGCCCGACGCGCTGGATACAGTCCCGATCCGGCAGAGCGACGGTCTGCGGCGGTACGTCGTGGTGCATGACGCGGAGGGGCTCGTGACGCTGGCGCAGTGGGGCGTGATCGAGGTGCACCCCTGGGGAGCGCGCGCCGACGATCCGGAACGACCCGACCGGATCACCTTCGATCTCGATCCCGGTCCGGGCGTCGCATGGCCGCGGGTCCTGGAAGGCGCCCGCCGGCTGCGCCGGACCCTGCGCGAACGTGCCCTCGACAGCTGGCTCAAGACCACCGGCGGCAAGGGCCTGCACGTGGTGGTGCCGATCGACCGTCGCAGCACGTGGGACGAGGTCAGCGGATTCGCCCGATCGATCGCCGAGCAGCTCCATGCCGAATCGCCGGAGGAGTACATCTCAGTCGCCAGCAAGGCGAAGCGCCGGGGCGTGATCTTCATCGACTGGCTCCGCAACACGCGCGGCGCCACCAGCGTGGCGGCGTGGTGTCCGCGGGCCCGGCCCAATGCCGGCGTCTCGGTGCCCATCCCGTGGACGCGCCTCGCGGCGATCCGCCGCGGCGATCAGTTCACGATCACCACAGTCGGCAGGCATCCGCCGCGCAGCGACCCGTGGAAGAGCATGCTGGCATCACGGCAGAGTCTGCCGAAAAAGTGAGAAGTGAGAAGTGAGAAGTGAGAAGGGGAAAACCCGACGGTAAGGGTACTTCCGACAGCCGGGCCTTCCTTCTCACTTCTCACTTCTCACTGCTCACTGCTTCGCAGCGAGATCCTTCACGGCGCGGCTCAGCATCGTCATCTTCGGCCGATCGTTGGCGCCGTCGGC
>JBOHRZ010000456.1:0-2030 GCA_050732975.1 Gemmatimonadales bacterium | reverse complement strand
GTACAGCAATGACCAGCAACGATTCGCCGCTGCGATATCTGCCGTGGTTCGTGCGCGACGCCGTCGTCTGGCCGTTGCGGATGTTCGTGCTGGGCGCCGTCCTGGTAAGTGTCCTGGTCTGGCGCTTCAAGGCCAACATGCATCTTCCCGGTGGGCATCCCGGCCCGGGCAACCCCTTCGGATCGGGGATCACCAGCATCGCCCAGATGATGCAGGTGAGCGTCTGGGCACTCTGTCTCACCGTGGCGATCCTGATGACGGTGGGCGGCATCGTGGGCACCGATCTCGAGCGGGGGTACTATCGCTCGTGGTTCAGCAAGCCGATGGCGCCGTACTGGTACTACCTGCAGCGCTGGCTGGTTGGTGCGGTCGTGATCCTCGTGACCCCGGTCGTACTCGGTCTCGGTCTTGCGGCGTCGCTTGGCCAGACCGGCCTGAGCTGGTCGTTCATGGCGCAGATCGCGCTCGCCTACCTGGTGATCGCCAGTGCCACGATGCTGGTGTCGATCTTCACCTCGCGGGGATGGCTGGTGGTGTTCCTGCTTGCGATCCTGCAAGGCGTGCTGTCGCAGGTGGCGAGGTCGGGGCTCATTCCCATGTGGCTGGTGCGGATCCATCAGGCGCTGCCGCCGTTCCATCTGGTCGGGATGCGCGCGCCGCTGCCTCACGGCGGCGATCTCTGGCACGTGGTGCTGTACGGTGTGGCGATGCTCGTGGCCGCGCTCGCCCTGCTGCGGTTCCGTCCGCTTGGCAGCGGCATCACCACATGAGCCGGTGAGCACCGCTCCGACCCACGGGCTTCGGCGCGAACAACTCGCAAATGGCGTCACGCTGCTGGTCAAGCGCCGCCGCTTTGCGCCGGCCGCCGCACTCGCCACCCATGTGCGTGCCGGGTTCCTCGACGAACCGGACGACATCGCCGGCATCTCGCACGTCCTCGAGCACATGCTGTTCAAGGGAACGGCGACACTGGGACCGGGCGAACTGGCGCGGCGCACCAAGGCCCTCGGCGGCACCCTCAACGCCTACACCAGCTACGACGCGACCGTCTACTACGCCGCGGCTCCGGCCGCGAACGCGAGCGAGCTGATCGCGCTCCAGGCCGATCAGGTGCGCAACCCGGCGCTCGATGCCGACGAATTGCGCCGCGAACTCGGCGTCATCATCCAGGAAGCGCGTCGCAAGCTCGACAGCCCCGGCGCCGCCGCCGGCGAAACGCTGCACGCGCTGCTCTTCCAGGTGCACCGGATCCGCCGCTGGCGCATCGGCTCCGAGGCGGTACTCCAGGCGCTGACCCGCGACGAAGTCGCCCGGTATTACGCGACGCGATACGTGCCCTCCCGCGTCATCGTCGCGATGGTCGCCGATCTCGACGAAGAGGCGGCGCTCGACGGCTTGCGCGCCGGCTGGCAGGACTGGACGGCACCGGCTACGACCATCCAGCCGGGCCCCGCCGAACACGAACCGCCGGTGCCCCGTACCCGGCGGCTCGACGGCGACGTGGAAGTCGCAACGCTGGCGCTGGGGTGGCGGGCGCCCGGCGTTCTCGATGTCGAGATTCCGGCGCTCGATTTCGCGGCGGCGATCCTCGGAGCCGGACGCGGTTCGCGCCTGATCCGCACGATGCGCGACCCGGGCCTGGCTTCGGCGGTGGGCACCTCGCGCTACGGCGTGCACGACACCGGCGTTTTCGCGATCGACGCCGAACTCGAGCCGGAAAATCTTCCGGCAGTCCTCGCTGCTGCGGCGGGAAGTATCCGCGATCTCGCCGACCACGGCGCCGATGACATGGAGTTCCAGCGTGCCCGCAACATGCTCCTGGCGCGCACCGCACGGCGGCTGGAACGGTACCAGAGCCTGGCGATTGCGCTGGCGGCGGCCGAAGCGCTCGGCGACGTCACCCGGCTCGATCGCGAAGCGAGCGAATTCCTCGCCGTGACCCCGGCCGCGGTGCGCGAGGTCGCGCGGCGATGGCTCGCTCCCGGCCAGGCGTCGGCAGTGGCCTACCTGCCGCGCGCCGCCGCCAGCGG
>JBOHRZ010000455.1:0-2035 GCA_050732975.1 Gemmatimonadales bacterium | reverse complement strand
GGCGATCGCGGTGGCGCGGGAGCGGGGAGTGGATATGCCGATGCTGGAGGGGTAGGGCGCGTCATCCTGAGCGAAGCGCCTGCGCAGCAGGCGCGCAGTCGAAGGACCTGCTTTTTCGCCGTCGCCGGGCGAAAAACAGGTCCCTTCGGCAAGCTCAGGGCAGGCTGTTCGACTCCGCGCTCGCCTCCCGAGCGCTCCGCTCACGATGACAACGACTTCCCCGTTTCGTCCGTGTCTCCCTGCTCCTATTGACATCCTATATGTAGTCGGCCACCTTCCTATCGACGCTCGATAGGGATCTCCATGGCACGACAGCCGTCCACGGCATTGCTGCAGGGCACTCTCGACCTCCTCGTCCTCAAGGCGCTGGCGCTTGAGCCGCTGCACGGACTCGGTGTCGCCCGCCGGATCGGGCAACTGACCCGCGATGCCTTCGAGGTGAAGCCCGGGTCGCTCTTCCCCGCACTGCACCGGCTGGAGACGGCGGGCTGGATCGAAGGCTCGTGGGGTGAATCCGAGAACAAGCGCCGGGCGCGTTTCTATCACCTGACCCGTTCCGGCTGGCGGCAGCTTGAGCACGAGACCGCCCAATGGCATCACGTCGCGGCCGCGATGGCCGCCGCCCTGCAGGCCAGCTAGAGACGACCGATGCGGAACACATCGTTCTGGCGCAACCTCTTCCGCCGGCGCGAGGTCGATCGAGCCCTCGCCGATGAACTCGACGCGTACGTCGCGCTCCTCGCGGCCGAAAAGGTCGCCGCTGGCGTACCCGCAGACGAAGCGCGACGACTCGCCCGCGCCGAAGCGTCCACTGCCAGCACCACAGAAGCGGTTCGTGATGCGCGGAGCGGCGCACGCCTCGACGCGCTGATCCGCGAACTCCGGCAGGGCGTCCGCACCCTCCGCCGCACTCCCCGATTCACCGTCGCCGCCGTCGCCACGCTCGCCATCGGCCTCGGCGCCGCGACCGCGATCTTCAATCTCGTCAACGCGGCGCTGCTCCGGCCGCTGCCGTTCCCCAACCCCGATCGCCTCACCATCCTCACCGAGTTCCGCGAGGGCAAGACCGACAAGACCGGCGCACCATATCCCGACCTGCTCGAATGGCAACGCCAAAACACCGTCTTCACCCGCATGGCCGGGTACTGGAACATCGGGGTGGACGGCGTCGTCTTCGGAGCAAACGGCGGCCCCGAACGGCTGCACTACGCCATTGTCACCGGCGACTTCTTCCCGCTGCTCGGCATCGCTCCTGCGATCGGCCGCGGATTCACGGCCGCGGACGAGTTCTCCGCCGGCGACGTCGCCGGCGGCGCCAAAGTATTCGTTGCCAGCAACGCTCTCTGGCGCGGCGCGCTTGGCGCCCGCACCGACGTGATCGGCAAGTCGTTCGTAATCGACGGGGCGTCGTACACGCTCATCGGCGTGCTGCCACCGCGGATGCAATTCCCCGACGACTGCGATCTCTGGTTTCCCCTCGGCGTGCTTCCGATGCTCCCGGCCGATCGCATCTCGCACCAGTTCTGGGCCATCGGCCAGCTCAAGCCCGGTGTTGCGGTGCAGCGAGCCCAGGCCGAGATGAGCGCGATCGAACACCGGCTGGCGGTGGCATATCCGGCGACTGACGACGGATGGCAGGTGTCAATACGGCCGCTGCGCAGCGAATATGTCGGCAACCTGCGCACTACGTTGATGGTTCTGCTCGGCGCGGTGGGATTCATCCTGCTGATCGCCTGCGCCAGCGTCGCCAACCTCACCCTGGCCCGCGCGCTCGGCCGTGACCGCGAGTTCGCCATCCGCACCGCGCTCGGCGCGAGCCGCGGCCGATTGATGGTGCACTGCCTCGTGGAAAGCGGCCTCGTCACCGCCGCCGGCCTCGCCATCGGACTCTTCCTCGCGCTGGTCACGCGCCAGATCCTGTTCGCCACCACGCCGCTCGAAGCGTCGCACGCCATGACTTCGCAACTCGATGTTCGCGTCTGGGCGTTCGGCGCCCTGCTCGCGGGGATCACGGCGGTCGCGATCGGCCTGGTTC
>JBOHRZ010000454.1:0-2038 GCA_050732975.1 Gemmatimonadales bacterium | reverse complement strand
CGGCGATGGTCATCGCCACCACCGCGGTGATCATCCCGATCATGACGATCAGCAGCAGCACGCCGCCGCCCGCCGACATGACTCCTTCCTTGATGAAGGAGAACGCCTGCAGCGTGGCCGGCCACACCCGGTCCAGAATCGAGATCGTGATCAGCAGGCTCATCCCGTTGCCGATCCCGCGCTCGGTGATCTGCTCGCCGAGCCACATGATGAAGATCGCGCCGATGGTCAGCGTCGCCACCATGATCATCCGGGTGAGGAACCCGGCATACGGCACGGCGTTGGGGATGCTCTCCACGAACAGGGTGAACGTGTACGCCTGCGAGAAGGAGATTGCCACCGTGAGGTAGCGGGTCCACTGGGTGAGCTGCTTCCGGCCCTCTTCGTCCTTCTGCATCTTGGCGATCGCCGGAATCACCCCGCCGCCGAGCTGGAAGACGATCGATGCCGAGATGTACGGCATGATGCCCAGGGCGAAGATGGTAGCCCGCGACAGCCCGCCGCCAAGCGTATCGTACAGATTGAACAGCGTCTTGGCGCCGTTCTGGGCGCCGTTGGCGAGAAAGTCCGACAGCGCCTGGACGTTGACCGACGGCGCGGTGATATGCGCGCCGACGCGGTAGATCAGGATCGCCAGCGCGGTGAAAAGGAGCTTGTCCTTGAGCTCCGGATCGATCTGGGGGAGCCGTGGCGCCGTCATCAGGCCTCGACCCTGCCGCCCGCCGCCTCGACCTTGGCGCGTGCCGAGGCCGATACCGGAATCCCCTTGATCACCAGCGCCCGCTTCACCTCACCGTCGCCCAGGAGCTTGACGGGATCGGTCGCCTTGCGGATCAGTCCGGCGGCCACCAGCGACTCGGCCGAGACGTCATCGCCGTTCACCCGTTCCAGGTCTCCGACGTTGATCGGATGGACCATGACCTTGAACGGATTGGTGAAGCCGCGCTTGGGCAGGCGCCGGTACATCGGCATCTGTCCGCCTTCGAATCCGGGATTGGTCGAACCCCCGGTGCGCGCTTTGTGGCCCTTGTTGCCCTTGCCCGAAGTCTTGCCAAGCCCCGAGCCCGGCCCGCGGCCGAGCCGCTTGCGCGCCCGGTGCGAACCCGGCGCCGGCTGCAGCGTCGACAGCGTCACCCGGGCGACATCATCCTTTGCTTTCTTCCGCGCCACGTCAGCGCCCCTTTCCCTTCGCCTTGCCCTGGACCGGCTTGACGTCAACCAGGTGGCGCACCTTGTAGAGCATGCCGCGCGCACCGGCCGTGTTGTCGATTTCCACTTCTGCCTGGTGATGCTTCAACCCCAGTGCCTTGAGGGTCCGGTTCATGGTCTCGGCGTGGCCGATCCCGGAGCGGATCTGCTTGACGTGCAGCCGCTTCGCCTCGTCCTCCCCAGGAATGACCGCCGCATGAAAGGCCGGGCCCTGGCGTCCGACCGCCGGATTGCGTCCCATCTCAGGCCTCCTGCCGGGCGCGGTACGCGAGTTGGTCGATTTCGATGCCCCGCTCGCGGGCGATCTGCTTGACACTCACCAGTCGCTGGAGACCCGCCATCGTCGCCCGCACCACGTTGTGCGGGTTGTTCGATCCAAGGCTCTTGGTGAGAATGTCGGTGATGCCGGCGCATTCCAGCACGGCGCGGACCGGGCCACCGGCGATCACGCCGGTGCCGCTGGCCGCGGGCTTCAGCAGCACCCGGCCCGCACCGTGCTCGCCGAGAATTTCGTGCGGGATGGTGGTACCGGTTCGCGGCAGCTCGACCATCGCGTGCTTGGCGGCCTCGACCGCCTTGCGCACCGCTTCGGACACTTCATTCGCCTTGCCGGTCGCGATGCCGACTCGCCCCTTGCCATCGCCCACCGCCACCAGCGCGTTGAACGAGAAGCGTCGGCCGCCCTTGACGACCTTCGCCACACGGTTGATCGACACGACGTTCTCGACCAGTTCGCTGCCACCGTCGCCGCGATCGTCGCGCCGCCCGCCGCGTCCCTGACCGCCGCGTCCGCGGCCGCCACCGCCCTGGCCGCCGCGCCGTCCGCGCC
>JBOHRZ010000453.1:0-2049 GCA_050732975.1 Gemmatimonadales bacterium | reverse complement strand
ATTCCATTCCGGGCGGCGGTGGCGAGATCCTCGTCGACGACGTGCGTCGGCGCGTTGCCAGCCGGAAGGCGCAGACGGAAGAATGGCTCGGCGTCCAGGAGGAGGCCCACCGGCAGGGGATGAAGACCTCGGTCACCATGATGTACGGCATGGGCGAGAGCGACGCCGACCGCGTCGAGCACCTGTTCCGGGTCCGTGAGCTGCAGGCGCGCACCGACGGGTTCACCGCATTCATCTGCTGGCCGCTGCAACCGGAAGGGACGCCGGGCATGAGCGACCGCGTCAAGACCGACTCGGTGACCTACCTGCGGACGCTGGCGCTCGGGCGCATCGTCTGTGACAACGTGCCCAACCTGCAGTCGAGCTGGGTCACCATGGGGCTCAAGGTCGGGCAGGTGGCGCTCCGCTTCGGCGCCAATGACTTCGGCTCGCTGATGATGGAGGAAAACGTCGTCTCCGCGGCCGGAACGACCCACCGCGCCACGATCGCCGAGATGGAACGCTCCATTCGCGACGCCGGCTACCGGCCGCGGCGCCGGCGGCAGGACTATTCCTTCGCCGACGAGGCCCTGGCGGCCGTCGCATGATCCGGGTGGGGATCGGCTACGACTCGCACCGATTCGCGAGCGGCCGTCCCCTGATCCTCGGCGGCGTGACGATCCCCCACCCGCTCGGTCTGGCCGGGCATTCCGATGCTGACGCGGTCGCCCACGCCGTGACCGACGCCATTCTCGGCGCCGCCTCCCTTGGTGATATCGGCCGCCATTTTCCCGATTCGGATCCCGGGTACCGCGACGCCGACAGCCTGCGCCTGCTGCGCGACGCGACCGATAGGGCGCGTGGCGCCGGATGGCGCGTCTAGTTCGTCGACGCGACGGTGATTCTCGAATCGCCGCGACTGGCGCCCCACATCGACGCCATGCGCGAGCATCTCGCCGGTGCCATGGATGTCGCGCCGGCGAATGTGTCGATCAAACCCAAGAGCAACGAGGGAATGGGATTCATCGGCCGCGGCGAGGGCATCGCTGTCGTCGCCGTCGCAACCCTGGCAGCCAATCCCGAGCGGCGAGGCGCGGCCGGCGCATGACGCCGGAGGTCGAGGCGGCGTTCCACGTCGCCGCCTTCCGCGATCATCTCGCGGTCGAGGCGGGCAGCAGCCACAACACCATCGAGGGATACCAGCGCGATGTCGCGCGGCTGATCGACTTCGCCACCTCGAAGGCGGTTCGTGAGCCGCGCGCGCTGACCACGCCGCTGCTGCGGGAATTCATCTTCCTCCTCAAGGACCTCGGCCTGAGTGGCGCCACGATCCGTCGCAACATCTCCGCGCTGCGCCGCTGGCTGGGGTTCCTGTCGGCCGAGGGCATCATCGATCATGACCCCAGCGACCGTCTCGAAGCGCCGCAGCGATGGCGCACCTTGCCCGAGGTGCTCTCGGTGACCGAAGTGGAACGGCTGCTGGACGCGCCCAAACTCGAGGACCCGTTGGCATGGCGCGACCGGGCGCTCCTGGAGATCATGTACGGCGCCGGCCTGCGCGTGTCAGAGGCCTGTGCCCTGGGCCTTACCGACCTGCTGCTGAGCGACAATCTGGTGCGTGCGTTCGGGAAGGGACGCAAGGAGCGTCTGGTGCCGATCGGGCGGACCGTCATCGCGGCCGTGTCCGTCTATCTCCACGACACGCGCCCGCGACTCGATGCCGGAGCATCCCAGGGCCGCTTGCTGCTCAACGCCCGCGGCGAACCGTTGTCGCGCGTCGGCGCCTGGGGGGTCGTCAAGAAGTATGCTCGCCGGGCCGGCATCACCAAGCCGGTGTCGCCCCACACGCTGCGCCATTCGTTCGCCACGCACCTTCTCGAGGGCGGCGCCGACCTACGGGCCGTACAGGAAATGCTGGGGCATGCGGATCTGTCCACGACGCAGATCTATACCCACGTTGATCGCGATTACCTTCGAACCGTGCATCGTCGCTTCCATCCGAGGGGATGACGTGTTCCTCGTCGTCGACAACTACGATTCGTTCACATACAACCTGGTGCAGTTGCTCGG
>JBOHRZ010000452.1:0-2053 GCA_050732975.1 Gemmatimonadales bacterium | reverse complement strand
TGCTCCTTCAGGCTGACGACGCGTGGATCGAACCGACCTCCGCAGGTGATGACGAAACCGCAGCGGCAAGTTGCCGCCAGCGACGCGGCGGTGTCAAGCAGCGCGGGCGCTCGCCCATGCCTCCATCGCCGGGAGCGACGTTTCGGCAAGGTGCTCGCGAACCCACCGTAGCAGCAGGCGGCGGTGAGCCCGCTCCTGCTTCTCATCGAGGATCGGCACGGGCGCTCCCTCCGTGACCAGCGCCACGAGATCCTCCCGATCCCGTGCAGTCAGCCGCGTTGCCATCGCGCCCCGGGCGCATCCGGAGCAGAGAAATCCACCGTCGCGCAACGACAGGCTTGCCCCGCCGGGAGGAAGCGGCGCTCCGTCACGGGCGCAGCTCTCGAGTGTGGGCCCGATGCCGAGTTGGGTCATCAACCGCCACAGGGCGCGCAGGCTGACAACCACGACGCCCTCCCGTGGTACCGCTTCAATCAGCGCGAGGTCGTCACGGAGCACGGTGTAGAGTTCGGGATTGGGCGCCGACGGGACGAAGCGGGCGGCCAGTTCGGCGAGCGCCGTGGCCGCGGCAAAGCGTTCGAGATCGGCGCCGAGGGTCGTGTGCGGAGAGACCAGATCGAACGCCACGAGCAGATGCAAGTCGCTGGAGCGCGAGAGATGAAGGTGCGCCTGCCCTTCGCTCAGCAACTGCAGCGTCCCGCCGAAGCGGCTACGGGGCCGCAACGCTCCCTTGGCGATGGCGCTCAACACTCCCTGGTCCGCCGTCGCCAGCCGAACCACCCGCGACGTCTCGCCGTACCGGAGGGTGCGCAGCACAATGGCGGGCGTGAGTACCGGCGCGCCGGGCACGGCTCAATTGGCGAAACGGTACAGCGCGGTGGGAATGTCGGTCACACCGATCGCGATCGGGCACCGGCCAACGGTGATGCCGCGCCCGTGTTCGGAGAGGCTGGAGTCGAAAATCCGGACCACGCCGTTGTCGCCGTTCGTCGCGCAGTTTCCGAGCTGAGCGACATAGATCCGTCCGAAATCGTCGGTCACCATGCCGCGTGGCTGGGTCAGCGGCGGACCGGCACCGGCCCCCTTCTCGACCTGCCGCGTGCGGATGTTGAACACCATGAGGCCATCAAGCGGCGAGGCGACGAAGATCCGATCGGCCCCGTCGGTAGCGAGGTATTTCGGTGAACGCCCGAATCCGCCGAAGGAGGCCTGCAGCGAAAGCTGCACCGGGGCCACCTGGACCAGCGTGCCATCGCTGCCGCCGTTGCCGGCATTGATCACGTACAGCGAACCATCGGAGGCGAGCACCGCGGCGCTGGCGTTGCCAGGAAAACCGAGCGGCACAGAATCGCGATGGTCGTCGAGCGTGATCAGCCAACTCGGCTGCTCGGGACACGCCGGCGTGGGCGGCAGGCAATCGTGCGCCAGCACGGTGTCGGCGGCCGGATCGCCCGTAAACGGCGGTCGATTGCGGTTGCCAACCAGAACAAAGACGCGGCCCCGCGCGCTGCCGAAGTTCTGCGGACCGCCCACGATCGAGTCGCGCGAACCGCCGCACTGCTGCGCAGGGTCGAAGCGCGAGACCGCGTCGCCGGTCGGCTGGGCGGCGTATCCCTGGCCGTTGTCGGCGAAAGTCAGGGCGGTCACCGGGCCGTGGCCGCTCAACTGGTTGGGGCCGCAGACGACGTGGGATGGCGCGCCGAGATCGATGATCTCGACGCTGCCGCCGATTGCCACCGCCGCGTATTGCCCCCGTAGTGCCAGTGCACTTGTCGGCGTGCCGGCGGTGTTGAGCGGCACCGTATGGACGACGTCGGGCGAATCGACAGGAATGATCCGCAGTGTGCCGTCGAGACTGTCGAGTACGACGAGCACCTGGACCGATGGGGTGATCGGGCCGATCGTCGACGCGCACGCGATCGCTCCGGCGGTGACCAGCCAGACCGGCCAACGGGGTAGCCGGGAGCGCCATGCCGGCGCGCGGCGTTCAGAACGAGAGGCGGGCGCCTCCGAGCAGGGTGCGGCCGCGCCCCGGGAATCCGACGGCCTGATC
>JBOHRZ010000451.1:0-2059 GCA_050732975.1 Gemmatimonadales bacterium | reverse complement strand
GAGAAGAACACCACCTCGGATGGCGAGAAGCCGTGGATGTGAATCGGGTGGTGGCGCTTGATGTACCGCATCAGCTCCAGGTACCAGTCGAACGGAATGTACGGGTTGTGCCCGCCCTGCAGCAGAATCTGCACGCCGCCCAGCGCCTTGCATTCGTCGATCTTGGCTCCGATCTGCTCATAGGACAGCACGTAGCCGCCGTGATCCTTCGGCCGGCGGTAGAAAGCGCAGAATGCGCAGTCGGCGACACAGACGTTGGTGTAGTTGATGTTGCGATCGATGATGTACGTCACCACCTCGTCCGGGTGGTGACGGTAGCGCACCTGGTCGGCGAGCGCCGCTAGCTCGAGCAGCGGGGCCCGCTGATAGAGATCGACGTAGTTGCGGAACTCCGCCGAATCGCGCGCAACGGTACTCATCATGCCGCCGTGAGAAAGGTCAGCGAACCGTCGGGAACCAGATCGTCGCCGACCAGCCGCCCGAAGAACTCGGTAAGCCCCGCAAGGTGACGATACGAAAGGTCGTAGTCGAGATCGCCGAGATAGGCGCGACAGGTCGGGGCTGGAATGCCGGTCCGCGCGGCGGCTTCGTCGGCCAGCAGGTCGAGGTGTCCGACGCCCCAGGCCCGCGATTCCAGGAGCTGCCGGTGTACGGCCAGCGCTTCGGCGCGCGGGCCGTCGCGGCGCGCGGCCCAGACGGCGAAAACGAACGGCAGGCCGGTCCATGATTTCCACGCCTCGCCGAGGTCGACGCACACCGGGTACACGCCGCTGGCGCGGAGATGCAACGCCGCGTCGCCGATCACCAGGACGGCGTCGTGCGGCAACGTCGGCAGCACCGAAAGATCGTTCGGCTCGGCCCGGACCGTGGCGAACCTCGGGGCAACCTGCCAACGATGGCGGCAAAGCAGTTCCAGCAGCAGATGCGAGGTCCGGGACGACGCGGTGCGCAGCACGGTGGCGCCGTCGAGATCCTCCACCGGACGCCGGGAAAAGAGCGCCACGCTGTGCACCGGTCCGTCGCACGAGATCGCCAGGTGCGGCAGCAACTGGTACGCCGCCGCGTCACGCGCGTATTCGACCGCGGACACCACGCTGACATCGAGCTCACCGGCGGCGAGAAGATCGTTGAGTTCCGCCGCCGTCGCCGAAACCACCGTCGCCGGTGCATCCACAAGCCCCCGGTCCATCGCCGCGTAGACCGGGGCGGCGTTGATCCATGGAATGCGGCCCAACCTCACGCGGCGTGCACCACGGGCAGCCCGGCACGGATCGGCGCGGGCGGACGCAGATCGCCGCCACGGGGAATCTCGAAATCGCTGAAATCGCTGCGCACTGCGCGGTACAGAGAGTCGCGCTCGACTGGCACCTTGCCGGCGTCGCGGATCAGTGCCACCAGCCCTTCGTAGGGGAGCTGCATGTCGGTCGTAGCGCCCGCTTCGTGATAGACCCGCTCGTACACCACCGTCCCCTCGACGTCGTCGCAGCCGAACGCCAGCGCGATCTGCGAGATGAACGGCGTCACCATGGGCCAGTGCGTCTTGACATGCGGAATCGAATCGAGATAGAGCCGCCCGATCGCGATATTCTTGAGGTCTTCGTACCCGGTGGTCGCGGTACCGACCCGGCCGAGCTGTTCGCCGAGTTCGTTGTGTTCGGTGTGATAGGCGAGCGGGATGTAGGTCAGGAAACCACCAGTCTCGTCCTGCAGCTCGCGCAACATGGTGAGATGCTCGATGCGATCGTCGGCGGTCTCGACATGCCCGTACAGCATGGTGCAGTTGGTCGGAATGCCGAGCGAGTGGGCCTCCCGGTGCACCGCGATCCACTCGGCGCCGGTCAGCTTCCGTTCGGCGATCGTGGCGCGAACCGCCGTCGAGAACACCTCCGCGCCGCCGCCGGGCAGCGACGTCAGCCCGGCCTCCTTGAGCGCGCTCAGCGTGTCGCGGACGGAGATCTTCTCGATCCGCGCCAGGTGGGCGATCTCTACTGCGGTCAGCGCCTTGACATGCACGTGCGGATGGCGCTCCCGCAGCCCGCGGATCATGTCGGTGTAATAG
>JBOHRZ010000450.1:0-2059 GCA_050732975.1 Gemmatimonadales bacterium | reverse complement strand
ACCCAGGCGAGCGCCTGCCGCATCGCCGGCGCATCGAGCGGCTGGTAGGTTCCGGTGATCCACGGCATGATCAGTTGGGCGATCCGATCGCGGAGCGGCAACGAGTCGAGGAGATGCTGCACGCGGGCCGACATTGCGGCCGAAAGGGGAGCAATCTCCGGTCCGCTTGCCGCGGGCGTCGCGGCACGCCGACTCGACTCGGGAGATGGCGCCGACGAGACGGCCGGATGCGCACATGCGGCGATGGCCAGCGTGGTCACGACGAGAAGGAAGGATCGATGCACGGTCGCTTCGCGAGGTTGAAGGTCATCGCCGGCATCTGCTGTCTCGGCTGCGCGGGCGCCAATGCCGCGCCGGCGCTGCGGCAGTCCGCGGTTCGCCCCGGCATCGACGTCCTGTTGGATGACTCGATGGCGCTGGTGCGCGGCCGGCGCATCGGCCTGGTGACCAACGTTGCCGCCGTCGATGCGCATGGTGTGAGCGACATCGCCAGGATTCGCGCCGCCGGCATCGACCTCGTCGCGCTCTTCGCTCCGGAACATGGTCTCACCGAATCGGCCGCTCCCGGCGAGCGGGTTGCTTCCGGTGTGGATACGGGCACGCACACCCCAATCTACTCGTTGTATGGTGCCACAACCGCGCCGACGCCGCAGATGCTGGCCGGGATTGACGTCATGCTGGTCGACCTGCCCGACGTCGGTGCACGGTACTACACCTATCTCGCGACCACGGTCGAGGTCATGAAAGCGGCGGGTGCTCGCGGCATACCGGTCGTCGTGCTCGATCGTCCGAATCCGATCGGCGGAACGGTGCAGGGGAATGTGCTCGACACCGGGTACGCGTCGATGGTAGGGCGGCTCGCGGTGCCGATGCGTCACGGACTCACGCTCGGGGAGGAGGCTCGGCTCGCGAAATCGGATCTCGGCATCGCGGTCGATCTCCGCGTTGTCCCCGTGGCAGGTTGGCGGCGCACGATGGACTTCGACGCGACCGGCCTGCCATTCCGTGCGCCGAGCCCCAATCTGCAGAGCGTCGAGTCGCTGTTCGATTATCCGGGCACTTGCCTGTTCGAGGGGACCGCACTGTCGGTGGGGCGAGGGACGGACCATGCGTTCGAGCAGATCGGCGCGCCGTGGCTCGATACCGCGGTGGTGCTGAGGCAGTTGCAGAAGTGGAAACTCCCCGGCGTCGCATTCGAGGGCGTGGCGTTTACGCCGCACCATCCAGGCGATGGCAAGTTCGGCGAAGTTCAGGTGAATGGAATCCAGTTTCGCGTTATCGATCGCGATCAATACGATCCGACGCGTACCGCAGTGGTGCTGCTGGCAGTCATGCAGCGCCTTTATCCCGACCGGCTTGGCATCGGCGGCTCATTCGACCGGCTGGCCGGCGGGCCGGCATTGCGGGAGGCGCTGCTGCGCGGCGACGATCCCGATGCGATCGTCGCCTCGTGGCGGCCGGCGCTGGCGGCCTATCGCCACCGGGTGCGGCGGTTTCTGCTGTATTATCCAATACTATAGCTTGCCAGGCTCGGTATCTCTCATTCGCCGCCGGGCCACCGCGGGGAGGCTTTCCGGTCTGTGGCGCGATCGCGACAGCGGCGATGGTCCTGGAACGCTCTCCGGATTGTGTAACGCGCCGGCGATCGCACGTCGTCCATTTCGATTGACCCTCAACCGGACTGGACCATGCTCAATGCCGTCGTGTTCTCCGTGATATTGCTCCCGGTTCTGATCTACCGCCTGGTGCGCAGGCCGCGTCCCCGGAGTGACGTGCTCCGGGACTACATCATCCCCGCCGGCGTCGAGGTGCGGCCCTGCGTCACCCATTGGGGCGTGCCCGTGGGCCGGTCGCAACTCAACCGCGCGCTGCTCAACGAAATCACCTGCCATCCGGATTACGCCGACCGCAGTGTGCCGGTCTGCTGGTTCCAGTGGAGCCCCGCCGACGCGCGACGCCGCGCCCGGACTCGGCGCGCGATGGCCGAAGTGGCGGGCGTGCTGCCGATCCGCAAGCAGGCCTGAGCCGAACGAACGGAGTTAACGCGCGGCCGTTCATG
>JBOHRZ010000449.1:0-2069 GCA_050732975.1 Gemmatimonadales bacterium | reverse complement strand
CCAGTTCGCCTTCGACCCGCGCCCGCACTACGTCGCCTGCCTTGACGTGCACGTCCGACGCGCCGCGCAGCATCGCGGCCTTGAGTACCCGCGCCAGCATCGGCGATGCCTCGCTCATGCCACCTCCACTTCGGGAAGGAAGCCCATCCGTGCCGTCACCTCGGTCAATGTGTCCGCGCCGCGGTGCCTGGCCGACTCGGCGCCGTCGCCCAGAATCTCGGCCACTTCGGCCGGCCGCGCCGTCAGCTCCAGTGAACGCTCCCGCAACGGCGCCAGCGTTGCCACCATATTGTCGGCCAGCACCCGCTTGCAATCGAGACAGCCCCAGCCGGCCGTCCGGCACTGCACCGCGACGTGCTCGACAGTAGCCGCCGGCGAGAAATGGCCATGCAGCGCGTAGATGTTGCAGATCTCCGGCGTTCCGGGGTCCTTCCGGGTCTTGCGCGCCGGGTCGGTCATCGCCGGGCGCAATTTCTCCCAGATCTCGTCCGGCGTCTCGGTGACACCAATCGTGTTTCCCAGGCTCTTGGACATCTTCGCCTGACCGTCGAGGCCGATGATCCGCTTCGCCGTGGTGAGAATCGGCTCGGGCTCCGGGAAGAAGCCCGCATCGGTTGCGAACCGGGCGTTCCATCGCCGCGCGATCTCCCGCGTCAGCTCGAGATGCTGCACCTGGTCCTCGCCCACCGGCACGCGATCCGCCCGGTAGAGCAGGATGTCGGCCGCCATCAGCACCGGATAACAGAGCAGCCCGGCGGGGATCGATTCGACGCGCTGGGCCTTATCCTTGTACTGCGTCATCCGCTCCAGTTCGCCGAGCGGCGCGATGGTGGTGAGCAGCCAGGCCAGCGTGGTGTGCGCCGGCACGTGGCTCTGGACGAAAAGGATCGAGCGCGACGGGTCGACCCCGGCGGCGAGCAGACCGATCGCCATCTGCCAGGTCCGGTCCGCGAGCGACGCCGCGTCATATCGGCCGGTGATGGCGTGCTGGTCGACGATGCAGTAGAGGCAATCATATTGATCCTGGAGCGCGACCCAGTTGCGGATCGCGCCGAGCCAGTTGCCGATATGCATTTCACCTGAGGGCTGGATGCCGGAAAAGACTCGGGCCATTGCGGGCAAAGTACCCGGCCGCCGAAATGGCGGCAATACGGCGGGTTAGCCAATGTCGCCACATGGAAACTCCGCTGACGCGGCGCACCTTGCCCGCGTGGCCGAACGGGCTGCGGCCACCGCGGCGGCCTTCCTCCGCGGCGCCCGCCGTCCCGATGCCTCCGAGTGGACGACCAAGCGCCCGCAGGATTTCGTCACGGCGATCGACCGCGGGTCCGAGGAGCGGATCCGCGACGATCTGCTCCGCGCCTTTCCGGATGCGCGGATCCTCGGCGAGGAACTCTCACCCGACGCGGCGGACTGGCGCGGGCTCGTCTGGGTGGTCGACCCGCTCGACGGCACCACCAATTATCTGCACGGCTATCCGTGGTGGTCGGTGTCGATCGCGGCCGTGGTCGACGGCGAGATCACGGCCGGGACCGTCTGGCATGTCTATACCTCCAGAAGATATAGTGCGTGGCGCGGCGGCGGGGCTTGGAGCGGACCGGAGCGCCTCGCTGTCTCGACCATCGCTGACCCCGCGCTGGCGCTGATCGGGACTGGATTCCCGTTCAAGACCCCCGAGGACCTCGCGGCCTACCTGCCGCAGCTCGACCGCGTCGCTCGCGCCGCGGCGGGGGTCCGCCGCGCCGGGTCGGCAGCGCTCGACCTCGCCGCCGTGGCATGCGGCCAGTTCGACGGTTTCTGGGAACTCACGCTGGCGCCGTGGGACAAGGCCGCCGGCATCATCCTCATTCGTGAAGCCGGCGGCGTGATCACCGAACTCGATGGTACGCCGGCCAAAGCGCGACATGGTGGCGTAGTCGCCGGGAATCCGCGAATGCACGAATGCCTGCGGAAGGCGATCGGGTAAAGAGAGAAGGAGGGAACGAGGTTAGTCTCAAGAGGTCATCGCACTGAGTAGAGCTGTCCGGGCGCGGGGGGCATCACTCAAGGAGCACGCGATGGCCCAGCAG
>JBOHRZ010000448.1:0-2072 GCA_050732975.1 Gemmatimonadales bacterium | reverse complement strand
CAACTTATCAAGGCCGATCTCGGCGTGCAGATCGCGTTCGTTGACGTCGGAGGCTGGGACACCCACGTCAATCAGGGCGCCGATGCGGGACAACTCGCCAGCCGGCTCGACGAGCTGGCCGGCGCGCTGGCAGCATTCACCACGGATCTGGGCGAGCGGATGCGCGACGTGGTGCTGATCACGATGAGCGAGTTCGGCCGCACCGTGAAAGAGAACGGGACCAGCGGCACCGATCACGGCCATGGTACGGCAATGCTGGTACTCGGCGGCAATGTCCGTGGCGGGCAGGTCTACGGTCGCTGGCCCGGACTCGCGCCCGAGCACCGGTACCAGGGACGCGACCTGGCGGTCACGACCGACTTCAGGGCGCTGTTCAGCGAGGTCCTGCGAGGACACCTCGGCGCGTTTGATATCGCGCAGGTCTTTCCCGACCTGGCGACCAGCCGACTGCTCGGCCTCTTCGGCTGAATCATCGCCCACCGGCGGCTCGCTCGACCGCTGGCGCGGCCGCTCCCGCGGGTTAGCTTCACAGGCAATCCGATGATCGCGGCACCTCTCGCCGCGTGGCCCAGCGTGGCGTCACAGGCTGACCCGGAATCCGGCTTCATCATGAGCATTCGACGAATCGCAGGGGCTTTTCTATTCCTGGCCTTCGCGGCGTGCAACCACAGCGGCACGGCGCCGACGGTGGCATCGAGCGTCGGACCGAGCGGCACCGGCTCCGATGTCCAGCTCACGTTCAACGTGGATCAGGACTACTGGCCGGCGTGGACCGAGGACGCTCACGGCATTCTCTATGGATTCGTGAGGCCGGGCAGCGCGAACCACCGCTGCCTGGGCCTGCTCCCCGCGGCGGGCGGCACGCGTCGCTGGCAGATGTGCGACGATCGGACGTCGCAGGACGACACCGTCAGCAGCTTCGGCGCCTATGCGCTGCGCAGCGATGGCCGGCTGCTCTACACCGAGGCCGTCTCGCCCGCATCGGCCGCATCAACTCCCGAACGGATCACGCTCTGGCTCGCCGATTCGGCGGCGCCCTTCAACCGGACCGAATTGCTCACCATGCCCACCTTCATCGGCGGCGCGGCGCTCGGCTGGCTCAGCGACATCGCCTGGACCGGCGACAACGCCTTCGTCGCGCTGGGCCAGCAGTTGAGCTTCCTGGCACATTGCTTCGGCTGTACCGCGCTCGACACGCTCTTCGCCGACAGCGGATACGTTGTCACCGGCACCATCGCCGGCGGTAAGGCGACGCTGCACGTTGTCGACGGCACCCTCGACGCGACCAGCTATTCGCTGGCTCAGGCCGGCTCGTCGATCGTATTCACCAGGAAGAACGACGTCCACCTGTTCGCCGTCCCCGTCACCGGCGGAGCACCTGTTGTGGTGGGGACCGTGACGGATGCCGGCGGCAGCCAGCTCCTCGGCGTCTCGTGCGCCGGTGACACCTGCGTCGTCGCGGTGGACGCCGTGTCGCTTTCCGATCCCGACCTCCCGAGCTTCCCCCGACTCGGGAGCGGGCCGCGCGAACTACGCAGCGTTTCGCTCACCAGCGGCCAGGCCGAGGTGCTGCGGACCGTCCCGTCGTTGTTCGCGACGCCCCGGATCGCGCCGGACGGACACGATGTAGTGGCCCAGGTCGGCGGTAACTGGGGCCATCTCCAGACGTTCGCAGGCAGCGGCGACGCGACGCTCTTCCTCTACCGGGCGCTGGTGCCGTGAGCCGCGCGGGGGCGCTGGTACCCGCCACGCCGGGCGGGATATTGGAGTATCTTCAGACGTTCGCGGCGGCAGGACGATCCGACCTCTGCCGGTCGCTGTACCCGCCCGTTCAATCGACTCTGTATCTGATGCGCGATGTCGTTCGGTGAATGCCGTATGAGCGCCAGCCCCCTCTCACGGAACCCCACCATGATGCGTCGCCTGCTCGTTCCACCTGTCGTGATGTGCGTGGTGTGCCCGCCGCTCGCCGGACAGAACACCGGCGGCCTTGTCGGCACGGTGATCAACGCCACCAACGAGCATCCGGTGCGCGGTGTCGAAGTTCGCCTCGATGCCGGGCGCTATTACAC
>JBOHRZ010000447.1:0-2075 GCA_050732975.1 Gemmatimonadales bacterium | reverse complement strand
GAATACACGTTCGTTCTATAGTGGTCTGATGGCGGTGATCGCTGGTCCCGGAAGCCAGTGAAAACGGCCGTGAAGATCCCTTGGGCCAGGCACGATGCGGTGCCAGGCGGAAATGTCAGTGGCGGCGCATACCGTGTCCATCGATAACCGCCGGGGGATGTCCGGCGGAACCGAAACTCAGACGACCTGGGCGGTGCGGGAGGTCCCCGCAGGCCCCTTACCCGGCAGGGAGTCCCCATGGCAGCAAACAGCAAGCCGAGTCCGGAGCGGGCGGGTGACAGGGAGAAATCCCTGGAGACCGCGCTGCTTCAGATCGAGCGGCAGTTCGGCAAGGGCTCGGTCATGCGCCTCGGCGATGAGACGCGAGTGCCGGTCGAGGTGATCCCGACCGGTTCGATCGCGCTGGACGTGGCGCTGGGCCTCGGCGGCCTGCCGCGCGGCCGCATCGTCGAGATCTACGGACCAGAGAGCAGCGGCAAGTGCCTGACTGCCGATACCTATGTCTGGTCCGATCGAGGGCTGGAAACCATAGCCGAAGTCTTCGAGCGCGCGGGCATGAAGGCGAGTTGCACGTCACGCGTCACCGACGTCAGCGAATCTGATATCCGCCTCGTCAACGAGAAGGGCGAGCTCGAGACCGTCGTTGCCCTGACGCACAACAACCGGAAGCCAGTTCTCCGGTTGAAGCTACGGTCGGGGCGGACCGTCAGCGTCACTCATAACCATCCGCTCCGGGTCGTCAGTGACCGGGGATTCATCGTGTGGCGTAAGGCGGGAGAAGTCGGTGTAGGCGACACGGTCGTCTCTGCTGAGTTCGGTGCTGTGGAGGCCGCTGGAGGTGACGGGCTCAGCGAAGACGAGGCCGTCCTGCTGGGTTATCTCGTAGCAGAGGGAACACTCTGCCTCGATTACTCGATCCGGTTCACCAACTGGGATCCCGAGGTGAGCGGGGAATTCACCCGGCTCATGGAGCACATCGCCGGAGCCCCGGTCCGCAACTACGGCGATAAGGAGTTCGCCGTCTGGGGCAAGAAAATCCGGGAACGGTTCGCAAAAGAATATGGCCTCGATTACGTGAGGGCGGCTGGTAAGAAGGTTCCGGCCCGCGTCCGCACCGCCGGGCACAAGTCGCAGCGTGCCTTCCTCTCAGCTCTCTTCGAAGGCGACGGGTGGATCGACCCTACGTCAACGATCGGGCTCGGCACCGCGTCGGAGGAACTGGCACGGCAGGTTCAGTTGATGCTCTACGGGCTCGGAATCCCGGCCACTGTCTCCTCGAAATACAACACGAAGTATGAGCGTGACTACTGGTCGGTGACTGTCAATCCCGCAGTTGCCGGCCGGTTCCTGTCCGAAGTAGGGTTCCGCTCTGCCCGCAGGAAGGCGCAAGTCGAGAAGTGCTTCAAGGTCTCGCCTCGAGACCCGCAATTCGAGAACATTCCGCACCTGTCGGGCCTGCTCAGGGACCTGCGCGATGACTGCGGCGGCGACAGAGGATTCGATAAGGCCGCAGGCGACATGTTCCGCGGGGACATGTCTCTCTCGTGCTCCCGGCAGCGCCTGACGAAGATCGTCAAGTGGTGCGATCGGCAAGAAAGCCGGTTCTCGGCGGGAGCCAAGACGATCGTGCAGTACTTGCGGATCCTCTCAGCACTTCCGTACACATACGAGGAAGTTGTCGCGATCGAGGACGGAGGTCTTCAACCGACCTTTGATGTAGTCCTTCCCCGCACCCACAGTTTCGTCGCCAACGGCATCCTCTCCCACAACACGACTGTGGCGTTGCACGCCGTGGCCAACGCGCAGAAGGCGGGCGGCATCGCGGCGTTCATCGACGCCGAGCACGCGCTGGATCCGGATTACGCCAAGAAGCTCGGCTGCGACACCGACGCGCTGCTGGTTTCCCAGCCCGACACCGGCGAGCAGGCGCTGGAGATCGCGGACATGCTCATCAGGTCCGGCGCCATCGACATCGTCGTCATCGACTCGGTCGCCGCGCTGGTGCCCAAGGCGGAGATCGAAGGCGAGATGGGGGACAGCCACGTCGGGCTCCAGGCCCGGCTTATGTCCCAGGC
>JBOHRZ010000446.1:0-2109 GCA_050732975.1 Gemmatimonadales bacterium | reverse complement strand
GCCCAGGGCGGCTGCCCGAACGGCATGTCGACCACAATCGGCGAGTCCGGCACGGTCTCATCGAGCGAGATCCCCGAGGCGACCGCCGCGGTGTACAGCACCGGCTTGAAGCTCGACCCCGGCTGCCGCATCGCCTGGGTGATCCGGTTGTACTTGGAATCCCCGAAGTCGCGGCCGCCGACCATGGCGAGGATGTTCCCGGTCTTCGCCTCCAGCACCAGTGCGGCGCCTTGCAGATACGGCGTCGCGGCATGATCCGGCTCGTCCTCGGTCTTCTTGTCCATGTACTGCCGGTAGGTCTGGTGGTTGAACTTGCCCACCCCGCTGATCCGGTTGGATTCGATGCTGTCGAGCTGATCGTCGACCGCGTTGACCGCCGCCTGCTGCGCGTCGAGGTCGAGTGTGGTGTAGATCCGCAGACCGTCCTTGTACAGATCGTTGCCGTATTTCGCCTGCATCAGTTGGCGCACGTATTCGACGAAGTACTCGGCCAGCCCGACGTAATCGCTGTGAGGCGAGAGCGTCAGCGGATAGGCCTTCCAGCTTTCGGCTTCGTCGGCATTGATGTAGCCCTCGTCGCGCATCAGGTCGATGACGGTGTTGCGCCGCAGCACCGCCGCGCGCGGATGCTTGCGAGGGTTGTAGGTCTCCGGGGCCTTGGGGAGCGCGGCGAGCGTCGCCGCCTCGGCGACGTTCAGGTCGCGGCTCGATTTGCCGAAGTAGCGCTGCGAGGCCGATTCCACCCCGTAGGCGCTGTTGCCCAGGTTGATCTGGTTGAGGTACAGCTCCAGGATCTGGTTCTTGCTGAAGCGCTTCTCCAGCGCGTGGGCAACGCGGATCTCCCGGATCTTGCGCGGGATGCCGCGGATCCCGGTGACCTGGCGGTTGATCTCCTGCGGGAACAGGTTGCCGGCAAGCTGCATGGTGATCGTCGACGCACCCTGACTCAGCCCGCCGTGCAACAAAGAGTGCTTGATGGCGCCCAGGAAGCGCCACCAGTCGACACCGTGGTGCTGGTAGAACCGCTTGTCCTCCACCGAAAGGAAGGCAGCCGGCACCGCCGGGGACATCTCCTTCAGCGGGATTACCGTGCGGCGGAAGATCCCGAAATCGCCGATCTGGCGGCCGTCCGCCGCGTACACCTTCGACGCCTGGTCCGGGTTGTAGTTGGTGAGCCCCGCGATGTTGCAGCGGTCGCCGGCACAGGCGCGGAACCAGACCCCGACCGACACCGTCGCGACGAACAGCGCCGCGAGCAGCACGCCGAAGAGCAGTCTGCGCCGGTTGAGGGGATGCTGCCAGAAGCCGCGAAGTCGTGCCCAGCGGGAGGAGGTGGGGCCGGCCATAACTGGAACCTAGCGGGGGCCGGAGACCACCTCCGGAGCCCAGCGCCCAGCGCCCAGGGCCCGGAGCCCGGAGCCCGGTGGCCCGGTCGCCTCGGTCGCCTACTTCCAAGCCGTCCTTCGACGGAACAGGGCCTGCGCCAGCGCCACGAACACCGCCGCATTGATCATGGTGAAGTAGGAGGGAATGCCGAGAATCCTGGGCCGCAGGCGCCGCCCGGCGCCGGCCGCCGCGATGAGATAGAAGGCAACCTGCCCGGCGAAGAGGATCCGGTACAGCGGCCGGTCGAGGAGCAGCGCATTGGTCACCAGCGCAGCCACCATCGCGAACGGCACCACCAGCCGGAGCACCTTGTGGGAGATGAAGAACAACAGGGGCAGCGGTCGAAGCGGCCACAGCAACGTCCGGATTTCGCGAAGTTGCTGGATGTTGCCGCGAGCGATCCGGACCCGCCGCCCGAAGCCGGTCATCTCGTGGGCCGGCTCGTAACTGACCGCCCGTGGGTCGTAGACGGCCCGATATCCGCGCGCCACTACCGAAAGCGGGATCACATAGTCGTCGTTGATCGTGCCGGCGCTCGGAAATGGATACAGTTCGCGGCGGATCGCGTGCAGTTGGCCGTGCGCGCCGATGGTCGAGCCGAGGTCGGATTCGCGGGTCTTGAGGAAGGTCTCGTAGCGCCAGTAGAAATCCTCCGACCGCCCCAACGCCACGGCATCGGGCTGCACCACCGAATAGCTGCCGCCAGCCGCGCCGACCCGTGCG
>JBOHRZ010000445.1:0-2111 GCA_050732975.1 Gemmatimonadales bacterium | reverse complement strand
GCGCTCTGGGAGATCTTCAGCCGACTGCAGCAGCGGCTGCAGGAGGGGGCCCTCTTCACGCCCGCAATGATCTTCGCTGCCGCGACGGAGGAGCTCCGGAAGAACGGTGATAGTCCTTTCGATCACGCGGTCGTGGACGAGGCACAGGATGTCAACGTGCAGCAGCTTCGGTTCCTCGCCGCGCTCGCCGGCGATCGTCCCGACGGCCTCTTCTTCGCCGGCGACCTCGGGCAGCGGATCCTTCAGACGCCGTTCTCCTGGAAGTCCCTCGGCGTGGACGTTCGCGGTCGTTCCAGCACGCTCCGGATCAACTACCGCACGTCGCATCAGATCCGTTCCCAGGCCGACCGGCTGCTCGACGCCGAGATCGCCGATGTCGACGGCAACGTGGAGAGCCGGCGGAATGCGGTCTCGGTGTTCAATGGCCCCGAACCGGAAGTCAGGCTGTTCCCGACCGAGGCGGACGAAATCGCGGCGATCGGACAGTGGATCCGCGATCGGATTACCGACGGGATGGCCGCCGAGGAGATCGGGGTCTTCGTCCGTTCGTCGGGTCAGGTCACCCGAGCCCGCGAAGCGATCCGTGCCGCGGGGCTGGAGCCGACCGCACCGGCACCCGGCGTCGACCCGGAGCCGGGGAAGGTTGTGCTGCTGCCGATGCACCTCGCCAAAGGGCTCGAATTCCGAGCGGTTGTGGTGGCCGCCTGTGACGATGAAGTGCTGCCGCTGCAGAGTCGGATCGAGGAGGTCACCGACGACGCCGACCTCGAAGAGGTGTACAACACCGAGCGGCACCTGCTGTACGTGGCGTGCACCCGGGCGCGGGACCGGCTGCTGGTGACGGCGGTGAAGCCGGGTTCGGAGTTTCTGGGGGACTTGGCTACCGTTACCCCGGAACGCAGCAAATCGCACCGCATTGCGTGATCGAGATCCTATGACTTGGGGGTACTTTCGTACAATACGGGAGGCGATCTCCCACCGACTTGAGGAGAGCACCATGGCGGACAAGAAGCGGGATGTCGTTCAGATCAAGAATCCTCGCACCGGTCACTACGTGAAAATCGACCGCAGCGGTGGAAAGATTCTTGACCACAAGAAGTCGGATGGCCCCTACAAGGGCGTCCCCGTGGCCCGGAAGGGCAAGAAGAGCGCGTGATCTACTACTCGCCGGTAACGGGTGATCCGCGGACGGAGCCGGTTTCGTGGCGTCCTCGTACCGCGTTTGTCATGCAGCAGCTTGGCAGACCCGTTCCGCCGGCGGTGCGAGCTGTTCGCCGGAAGATCGATACGTTGTTGGCGAATTCACGGTTCCGCACGATAGACGCCAGCGACGTGACGACTGGCAGGGATTATCTCGCCAAGATCTGGGAGCTGTTGATCTCGTGCCCCGTCGGTGTGGCGATCGTGCATGAAGACATCGCACCGATGACGATGGCGAACATCTACTACGAACTCGGCATTCTGGACGCCCTTGGTAGAGAATCAATCGTGGTGGCCGTCGGAAAGCCGGAGCTTCCGTCGGATCTCACCCGAACCGAGCATATCTCGACTGGACGCGGGTTTGATAGGAGGTTTGCTGGTTTCATCACCTCGCTGGAGCGGCGGGCGACGTACTATCACAGGATGGCACGTAACCTCGACCGCAATCCGCTACTTACCATTGACCTGCTCCGGCGTGCGTCGATGCTCAATGGGGATGCGGCACTGAACAGAGTGGCGCGGAAAGTCTGGTTTACTCTCGGAACCACGCATCGCGCCAAGGGCGCGGTTGAATCCCTGATGATCACCTTCTAGGAAGCGATCGTGCTACGCTCGGGCGAGCGCGGCGGCGCGCATTCCGATGCCACCGAGCCCCCGCCCCCAATAGCGCATCCCTTCCCCGCACCCTACCTTCCCTGCGCCTCCTGACACCCAGTCACAATCACCGACCTCCGACCCGGATGGCCTGATGCCTTGGGATACCGGCAACATCGCGTTCATGCTCGTGTCGACCTCCCTCGTCATGCTCATGACGCCGGGACTCGCCTTCTTCTATGGCGGTCTGGTCGGTCGCAAGAACGTCCTCGCCATCATGATCCAGAGCTTCGTGTCCATGGGCGTCACCACCGTCC
>JBOHRZ010000444.1:0-2119 GCA_050732975.1 Gemmatimonadales bacterium | reverse complement strand
CAGCGGTGCGGCAATCGATCCGAGCACCGTGGCGCCGACGGCAATGGCCACCGAGATCGCCTGCATAGCGTTGAGACTTCCGGCGAGGTGCTTTGCCGCCGCGGCGGGAATGATCAGCAGCGAACCAATGAGCAGCACGCCGAGATACCGCAGTCCGAGTGCGATGGCGACGGCGAAGGTGAGCAGGAACAGAAGATTGATGCGCCGCACGTTGATGCCCGCGGTCGCGGCGAGGTCCGGCGAAATCAGGGCGATTACCAGGCGCGACCGTGAGCGGAGGATGAATGCTGCCACAACGATCGCCGCCACCGTTCCCAGCACGGTCTCTGCCGTACCCGGCCGCCGGCCCGCGCCGAACAACGCCTCGATCAGTTCTTCGCCCGAGGTGAGCATGCTGCCCAGCGCGAGCGCCGCCGAAAAGATCACCCCGATCACTGCTTCGGTCGGCAGCGAGGTCTTCTGTTCGATCGCCCAAACCAGCAGCACGCCGACAACCAGCGCGGCGAACCCACCGAGCACCGGATTGATCTGCAGCGCGATCGCGAGGCCGATTCCCGGGAGCGCCACGTGCGACATGGCGTCGGACGCCAGCGCCATGCGCCGCATCAGCGCGAAGGCGCCGACCAGTCCCGCCGCCACCGCCATCGCGACGGGAAGAATCAGGTCAGTGAGGTGAGGCACGGTCGTGCTCGTGGAACTTCATCGGAACGCCGTATGCCTGCTGCAGACGCTCGGGAGTGAGAATCTCGACCGGCGGGCCGAAGAACACCGTACGCCGCGACAGGCACAGCACGTTGTCGGCAAAGCGGTATACCAGGCTGAGTTCGTGCGACACCAGGATGACGGTGAGCCCCTCTTCGTGCTGCAGCCGGTCGAACAGCGTGTAGATGTTCTCTTCGCCCACCTCGTCGACGCCGGCGGTGGGTTCGTCGAAGAGCAGGATGGACGGCCTCCCCATCAGGGCGAAGGCGAGGAGGAGGCGCTGAAACTGGCCGCCGGACATCGTTCCGATCCGCTGGTCGGCGACCTCCGGCGGAAGTTCGACCAGGGCGAGCACCCGCGCGATCTCGCTGTCCGCATCGTGCGTCACCTCCGCCTTGGCGCGCAGCAGATCGCTGCCGGTGAGCGGCAGGTCGCGTTCGATATCGAGCTTCTGGGGCACGTAACCGATCCGTGCCGCATGCCACCGGATCGCTCCTTCGGAAGGAATCGCGCCGATCAACGCCTTGAGCAGCACCGTCTTGCCGGCGCCGTTCGGTCCGATGATCGCCAGGGCGCTGCCGGGCTGCACCGCGAACGACAGATCGTCGATCACGCGAGTGCGGCCGAGCGTGACGGAAAGATGTTCGACTTCGAGCGCCGGCGTCATCGGTCAGGCTGGGCGGATCGTGAAGGATCGAGCGTGCGACACGCGGCCTCCGTTCGGGTGCAGGAAGATAGCGGCCGCGGGGCCGGCCTCATGGCCGCGTGCGAGTTGACAGCATCCGGATTCCCGCTACCCTGTCGGGGTGGATACCGCGATCGAATTCGCCGCGACCGGATATGCGATCCATGGGCGCGTCATTCTCGGTTCGCTCGATCTGGCGGTTCGCCGCGGCGAAACCCTGGTGCTCCTCGGCGAAAGCGGCGCGGGGAAATCCACCGCGCTGCGTCTGGTCAACCGGCTGGTGGTGCCGACGTCGGGCGACGTCCTGGTCGACGGACGCAGTACCGGTGCGTGGAATCCCGTCCGACTTCGCCGCGGCATCGGATACGTGATCCAGGACGTGGGCCTGCTGCCCCATCTCGACGCGGAGCGCAACATCGGCATGGTCCCCCGGCTCGAAGGTTGGCCCGCCGGGAGGATCCGCGACCGGGTCACCGCGTTGATGGAACTGGTGGGATTGCCGAGAGCCGAATTCGGGTCGCGATTCCCCCACCAGCTCTCCGGAGGGCAGCGCCAGCGAATCGGCGTGGCCCGGGCCCTGGCGGCCGACCCGCCGGTGCTGCTCCTCGACGAGCCGTTCGGCGCGCTGGATCCCAAGACGCGCTCCCCGTTGCAGCGTGAGTTCCGCGAGCTTGCCGGACACCTGGGCAAGACCGTCCTCTTCGTCACCCACGATGTGGCCGAGGCCCGGTT
>JBOHRZ010000443.1:0-2133 GCA_050732975.1 Gemmatimonadales bacterium | reverse complement strand
GTGCTGGTCCGGGGCGGCGCCGGACGGCTCGAGGTCGGCGTCCACGAGAAGGGTCTCAGCGCACTGGAATCGCTGCTGTTCGGCAAGTACCAGATGTATCGCAACGTCTACTGGCATCACGCCGTCCGCTCGGCGACCGCGATGTTCAAGCGCGCGGTGCGCGCGACGCTCAGGGCGGGCCGCATCACCATCGGCGAGGTCTCCGCCGCCACCGATGACTCGTTCGCTGCGGTGCTGGCCGAGCGCGACCCGACCGGGCTGGCCCGGGCACTCCGGGCCAGGCGGCTGCACAAGCGCGCCCTCGACCTGGCGTCGAACGAGGTACCGTCCGATCTGCCCGACTGGCTGTGGAACGCGCCGGATACGCTCGAACTGGCCGAAGACAAGCTGGCCGCCGATCTGGGCCTGCCGGCCGGGGCCGTGCTGATCGACTATCCGTCCCGCGTGTCGATGTTGAGTGTCGACCTGCCGCTGCTGGCGCGGTCCGGCGACGTGGAGCGTCTCACCAACGCCGGACAGTCGGGCCAGCTCGGCCTTCCCCGTGTCGCCGACGAGCTGTATCGCACCGCGCGGCGGCTGCGGATCTTCACTGCAGAACCGCGCCATCTCGACCGGATACCGAGGGCGATTCTGGGCTGAGTCGGGCGGCCGACTACCCGCGCACCACGGGGGTCTCGCCGGTCGGCGGCGCGATCTCCTCGATGCGCACCAGGATCGCCGTGACATTGTCGAGTCCGCCGCGCTCGTTGGCGCTCGCGATCAGCGCGTCGACCATCGGTTCGAGGTCGAGGTTTGCGGTCATGATCCTGCGGACGTCTTCGTCGTCGAGCATTCCGGTGAGCCCGTCCGAGGCGAGCAGGAGCAGATCGCCGGCCTCGAGCGTGCCGATGTACAGATCGGGGACCACATCGTTGCTCGAACCGACGCAGCGCGTGATGACGTTGGCGTAGGGGTGGACGCGCGCTTCTTCGGGGGTAAGGCGTCCCGCATCGACCTGCTCCTGGACGTAACTGTGGTCCTTGGTGAGCTGGGTGAGCACCCCGCCCCGCAGCATGTAGGCGCGCGAATCGCCGACGTGCCCGATCAGGTAGCGGCGCGGCAGCAGATCCAGCACGGTAGTGGTCGTGCCCATGCCGCGCTTGTCATGCTCGTGCAGCGTGCGCTGGAATATCGCGTCGTTGGCGGCGCGAATCGCGGCGACCAGTCGCGACATCAGTTCATCGTCGTTCATCCCGCGGACCGGCCGGAATTCCTCGGCGATGATCCTGGCGGCCATCTCGCTGGCAACTTCGCCGGCGGCGTGGCCACCCATTCCATCGGCCACGATGAACAGACCGCGATCGTTCGCCATGAGATAGGTGTCTTCGTTCCCGGAGCGAACCACGCCCACGTCGGTGCGCGCGGCACAGGAAAAGCGCATTCAGAGATTCCGGAAGATGAGGACGGCGAGGGCGATCAGGCCGCAGATAGCAAGCACGAACAGAGCCCGGGGCCACCAGGGTCTGCGGTATTGGGGCAGGATCAACAACTCGTTGCCCGGGGTCCGGACCCGCTCCGCCGCGATTTCCCGCCAGCCATCGGCGGGGGCGAATACCAGCCGGACGTCGCCGAGCCGAAGCTCCGAACCGGGAGCCAGCACTGCCGCACCGCTGACCGTCTCCTGATCGACCCACGTTCCGCTGGCGGTCGCGAAGTCGGCCAGGGTCCAGACGCCTCCGTGGAGATCGAGCCGGGCGTGGCGCGGTGCCACACCCGGCCCGTCGATCACCACATCGTTGACGGGGTCGGACCCGAGCGACGACGCGGCGGCGATCACCGGAATCGGTGGTCGCGGCGGCACTGACCTGGGCAGCAAAGTGGCCAGCCGCGGCCTCTCCGCCCCGAGGTCCGGCGTCATTGATCGGTCCGGGCGCAGCGAAGCTCCCAGGCGCAACTCCACGGTGAAGGTCATGCGGGGGCGCGAAACCTATCTGTTGCCCGCGTCAGGGAGCAAGAATCGGGCTGGAATGGGGGGGCACTAGGGAATCTCTGCACAAAGCGCCTCGGTTAAGCTACGTTGCGTGATCGCGGTTGACGATCCTCGCGGAGCGCCTCATGGCCGATCAGCACACGCTTGCCTCCCTCGCCTACACC
>JBOHRZ010000442.1:0-2151 GCA_050732975.1 Gemmatimonadales bacterium | reverse complement strand
GTATGGCAATATGGTACCGGTATGGCAAAGGCTGTGAAAATGACCTTCACCCTCGATTCGCGGACGGCCGAGCGGATTGACCTTGCCGCCCGCCGGCTCGGCATTCCCAAGAGCGGGGTGGTTCGTGAGGCCGTGGCGGAATATGCGGCCCGGGTCGGCCGGCTGAGCGAGGGCGAGCGGCTCCGGTTGCTGACGGTCCTCGACGACATGATGGCGCGCCGACCCACCCGCGACACCGTGGAGGTCGATCGGGAGATCGGCGCGGTGCGTCGCGCCCGGCGCGCCGGTGGGCGGCGGAATCCCGCGACGTGATCCTGCTCGACACCTCCGTTGTCATCGAAACGTTTACCGGCAACCGCCGGGCCGCGCCGGCGGTGCGCCGAGCGATCGAGAGCGGCGAACGGCTGGTGCTGGCGACCCTGGTATTGTACGAGTGGCTCCGGGGCCCGCGCACCGCGCGCGAACTCGCCGATCAGGAAGCGCTCCTCCCTCGCAACGCGGCACTGCCATTCGGGACCGTCGAAGCGGCCCGTGCGGCGGATCTTTATGCCGGGTTGCGATCACCGCGCGGGCGGGAGATCGACCTGGCGATTGCCGCCTGTGCACTCACCTGGGACGCAACGCTGTGGACCGCGAACGTCGACGACTTCCGCGACATTCCCGGGCTCGAAGCGACCAGGCCGTCAACGGCGAGACCGTAAGGCGACCCACCGAGCCACGCTCACCGGAGATGCCATGCCTGATCCCCTTTCTCGCCGCGACCTGATCAAACTGATGGGCGCCGCCGGCGCTGGAGCTATGTTGCCAAACAACATAGCTGCGCCGGCACGTCCAGCCGGGTCGCCGGCGGCCGGTGGCGCGCCCGCCGAGATCCTGCCCCTTACGTCGACCAGCGACGTGTTCATTCCGCCGAGGGGACGGGCGTACGACAAGTTCTCGTTCGACTTCCCCGAGCCGTCGGTCGCGTTCGACGGCCTCCGCTTCGGGTTCATGGTCTTCACCGAAGAGAACGCCTACGGCCTCGACGCGTCGAAGATGACGGCCGCGATCGACGGCGACACCATGACCATCACTGCCAACGGCTTCGTCTGGGCCGGCGGCCAGGAGAAGGCGTCCGGGAGGCTCACCGCGCAATTCGAGAAGAACGGCGACGCGCTGACCTGGTCCGCCGCGGTGGAAATGGACCGGCCGATCAAGACGGTCTCGACCATCATCCGCGGCGTCCCGCTCGGTCCGGTCGGCTTCGGCGGCCCCGCCAGAGCAGGTGGCGGCGGCGGTGGCCGTCCGACCAATACCAATGAAATACTGGTCGGCTATCCGTTCAGCGGCGGTGATCTCTTCGGCGGCAACTCCGCCGGCGGCATGGGCACGCCGCTCGCGATCGTGACTGCAAGCGACCAGTCGTTCTTCTCGATCTCGGCGCGCGACACGAACGTTCGCACCAGGAGGTTCTTCTTTCAGCCCGGCGAGACCGGCTATCGCGTCGAAGCGATCTCCGAGACGGGCGGCTGGGAACAGCGCCCTCGCTACGAGATGCCGCCGTGGACGATCATGCGCACTCCGACCGCCGAGGCCGCGGTCGAAGCACATTATCAGCATCTTGAACGCGCCTTCAACATCTCGACGTGGGAAAACCGCCACGACGTTCCCGACTGGATGCGCAACCTCGCCATGGTCACAACGCTCCACGGCCAGCACTACACCGGCTACATCTTCAACGATTACGCCCGCCAGTTGGCTATCCTGCGGTGGATTGCAACACAGATCCCCGCCGACCGGGTGATGGTGTTTCTCTCCTCCTGGGACGGCCGCTACTACTGGGACTATCCCAACTACCGCGCCAACGACCGGATGGGCGGCGAGGCAGGATTCCG
Organism: Gemmatimonadales bacterium; assembly: GCA_050732975.1. Classification (GTDB taxonomy): domain Bacteria; phylum Gemmatimonadota; class Gemmatimonadetes; order Gemmatimonadales; family GWC2-71-9; genus Palsa-1233. The sequence continues at coordinate 277 of JBOHRZ010000442.1, read as the reverse complement.
GAAGCTGATGGACGGCGCCCACAAGCTCGGCTTCCGGATGCTGCCGATGTTCGGGACCAATGCCGCCAACAGGAAGCAGCCGGTGTTCCGCAAGATCGCCGACGCCGCGACCGCCAAGATCGACGGCGACGTGATGGACCTCAACTGGGTGGACTGGGACAACGACCGGCACCAGGAGGGGTGGCTGGCCTACATGAATCTCGGCGTCGCTTCGTGGCGCAACTGGTTGAGCTCACGGATCGACGAGATGATCACGAAGTACGGCGCCGATGCATAC
>JBOHRZ010000441.1:0-2166 GCA_050732975.1 Gemmatimonadales bacterium | reverse complement strand
CGGCGACCCGGTCGAGGTCGCCGCGCGCCCGGTGCCGGTGTTCAAGCCGAGCAAGGAGTTGCGCGCTCTGGTCGCGAACGACGAGTATCAACCCGAGTCTGCGGAAACCGCCGACGAGTGAATCGCTATCGTGTTCGGCTCTTCGCTCGCTACGCCGAACTGATTGGGACGGACACGGTTGAGGTAGATCTCCCACCGAAAGCCCGGGTCGCCGATCTGGTCAGCGCTCTGCGAGCGCTTCCCGGTGGAAATGCATTGCCTCGAGCACCGTTCGTCGCGGTCAACCTGGCCCAGGCCGGGCCGGATATCGCCCTTGACCCAGGCGATGATGTGGCCCTGCTGCCGCCGCTGGCCGGGGGGTGAAATGACGTCATTTCTCCGATCCCAAGCCATTGATGTTGAAGTGCTTGAGGTAGCCGTATCTGCCTTCGGAAGGGGTGCGACGGTCACCTTCGTGGGAACGGTTCGAGACCACCATGTCGGCCGGGCAGTGATGGCGCTCGAATACTCCGCCTTCGATGCGATGGCCGAAAAAGTCGCCGCCGAGATCCACGCGGAAGCCATGGCGCGATGGCCGGTCGAGGTCGCCATGGCCCATCGGATCGGCGACTTGGCGATCGGCGACGTGGCGGTGGCAGTCGCGGTGGCTTCGGCGCATCGTGACGCCGCGTTCGAAGCCTGCCGCTGGATCGTCGACTCGTTGAAGACCCGGGTGCCGATCTGGAAGCGCGAGCGGTACGCGGATGGCACCGAGGCCTGGGTGGATCCCACGACACCCGGCGGCGTGGTTCCGGTGAGCCGGTGACCGCGCTCCTCGACCGTCTGTCGCGCCCGCTCGGCACCGTGCGGCTGTCGGTGACCGACCGCTGCAACCTGCGCTGCCGGTACTGCATGCCGGAGGATGAGTACACCTGGCTGCCGCGCGAGTCGCTGCTTTCGTTCGAGGAACTGGCGCGCCTGACCGGCATCCTGGTGTCGCTCGGTCTCCGTCGCGCCCGATTGACCGGCGGCGAGCCCTTGCTGCGGCGTGATCTCGACGGGCTGGTGGCGATGCTGAAAGCGGGCGGGGTCGCCCGTCTCGGGATGACCACGAACGGGCTGCTGCTGGCATCGTCGGCGGCGCGACTCCGGTCCGCCGGCCTGGACGCGATCACGATTTCGCTCGACACCCTTTCGCCGGAACGCATGGCATCGTTCGCCCGCAGCGGCCGCCACGCCGACCTGCTCGCCGGCATCGACGCCGCCGTCGCGGCCGGTTTCGCGGCGCTCAAGCTCAACACGGTCGTGGTCCGTGGATTCAACGACGACGAAATCGACGCCATCGCGCGATTCGGCGCCGAGCGCGGCGCCGAGCCGCGATTCATCGAATACATGGACGTAGGGGGTGCCACACTCTGGCGCGCGGGCGACGTGGTGCCACGCGGGGAGATTCTCGCTGCGCTGGAACGGCATCACGGGATGGCACAGCCGCTCGACGAGGTCGATCCGCACGCGCCGGCGCGTCGTTACCGCTTTGCCGACGGTCTCGTCGTCGGGGTGATCGCCTCGACCACGGCGCCGTTCTGCCGGGACTGCGACCGGCTGCGCATCACGGCCGACGGCACGATGTTCACCTGCCTGTACGGCGACCATGGCGTCGACCTGCGTGAGCTGTTGCGAGCCGGAGTCGATGACGCGGTGATCGCGACCCGGATCCGGGAGACATGGATCGACCGTGCCGACCGGGGCGCGGAGCGCCGGCTGGGTGCCCCATCGCGCGGCGTGCTGGTGCCATTGGAGGGGCTCCGCGCAGATCCACGCCGCGAGATGCACGTCAGGGGCGGGTAACAGTGCCGGTCGGGTTCGTTGCGGGTGTACCCCGGCGTGCCACCGCGCGGATTTCCGTCGCCGGTCTGCTCATGGGTATCGCGCTTGCGGCGCCAGCAGCGGCGCAACAGAACTGTCCCGCGCTCCATGGCGGCACGTTGCCGCGGGCGTATTCCGGTGGTTCAACCGTGGCGGCGATCACACCGTGCGACCTCATGACGCGGATCTATCAGTTCGCCGACGATTCGTTTCTGGGGCGCGCGGTCGGCACCGAGTCGAACAACCGCGCGACGGCCTACATCGAGCGCGAGGCGCGACGGATCGGCCTGCTGCCGGGCTGTGAACGCGGCAGCTATTTCC
>JBOHRZ010000440.1:0-2174 GCA_050732975.1 Gemmatimonadales bacterium | reverse complement strand
ACAGGTATAAAGGTTCTCGGCATAGTTTGCGAACGATTCGTGGATCCACTCCCCGGAAGGGTACGTCGTGGTGATGCTGTTACCCCACCATTCGTGGGCACTCTCGTGCACGATGATGAAGTCCCACTTGAGTCCGACGCCCGTCTTCGAGAGATCGCGGCCGCGATAGCCGACGTTGTAGCCGTTGCCGTACGCAATGCCGCTCTGGTGTTCCATGCCCAGATGCGGCGCCTCGATCAGCTTGTACCCGTCGGCGTACCAGGGATACGGCCCGAACCAGTGCTCGTAGCAGGCCAGCATCGACTTGACCCGCGACGGCCACCAGGCGCGCGCGGTGTCGAGGTGGATCGCCAGCGGCCAGAACTGCAGCGACAGCTTACCCGACTCGCCCTGGTACGAGTCGTCGAAGTGGGCGTACGTGCCGGCGTTGACTTCCACGTCGTAATTGTTGATCGGCTCGGTGACGAACCATTGGTACGTCGCGGTGCCGTCGGGATTGCGCGTCGTGCTGCGCAACCGGCCGTTCGAGGCGTCCTGCATCGAGTCGGGAACGGTGATCGCGATCCGCTGGCTGTCGGGTTCGTCACCGCCGTAATCCTTGTTCGGCCACCAGACCGAGGCGCCGAGCCCCTCGTTGGCGGTGGCGACCCAGGGATGGCCCAGCGAATCCTGCCGCCAGATGAACCCGCCGCCCCACGGCGGATTGACGGCCACCTTCGGATGACCGTGGTAGTACACGGTCACCTTCTTCGAGGCGCCGGCGCGCTGCGGCGCCGTCAGCGCCACGAAGAACGCATTGCTGTCCCGCCGGAACGTCAGCGGCTTGCCATCCTGGATCATGCTGTCGACCTCCATCGGCTCCTGGAGGTCGATCTGCATCTCCTGTTTCGGCGACAGCACCTTGTAGACGATCCCGTTCCAGCCGGTGATGCTGCTGTCGGCGAGGTTGATCCGGACGTGAAGATCGTAGAACGTGGCATCCCACCACGAACGATCAGGCCCGTTGAGCGCCCTCAGGGTGTCGGCGTGGGTGTCGACGTGCGGACGGCGCTGCGCGGAGGCGGTGCCGGCGACCAGAGCCACCAGGGCGGACACGATCCAGAGGCGCTTCATTTGCAATCTCGGTGCGGGGTCCATGGGGGCTATTCGGCGGGAACGAGCAGCGCGACGCGAACCGCGTCGACCACCAATTGCAGGTCATCGTGCTTTCCGAGCAGCGGTACACCGAGCTGCTCGATCCGGTCTGCCACGGCCGGCTCGCGATTGGCCCCGGTAAGAAATACGACCCGCTTCTTCAGGGCCGGCACCTCTTCGGCAAGGCGCCGGTAGAAGTCCAGGCCGTTCATTCCCGGCATCAGTACGTCGCAGACAACGGCATCAGGGCGTCGCCCCTGGTTGATCGCGGTCAATGCCTCGAACCCGGACGCCGCCTCGTCGACGACGTGGCCGGCGCGCTCGAAGCGGAGACGGAGAACCCGCCGGATTGCCGGATCGTCATCGACGACCAGCACGTTTGCCATGCCCCAAGTTACTCACTATCAGAAGGTGGCCAGCGGCGCCGCAGTCACGGGGAGGGCCCAGCTATCTTCTCAAACCATGACTGGCATCACCTTCGAGACTACCGCCGAGGACGCGGCGTCGAAATCGCTCCATGTGACAGTGGCGACCGATCGTCTCGCCGAATCGGAACAGCGTGCGGTCCGGGAGTACGCAAAACGGGCTCGCCTCCCTGGCTTCCGGAAGGGGCACGCCCCGGAACCAGTGGTCCGGCGCCGTTTCGAATCGGAAATCCGCCGCTGGGTTCTGGAAGACGCCCTCCGCGAAAGCTGGGACGCCATCCGCAAGGAAAAGGACCTCAAACCGACCGGCGACCCCCAGGTCCGCAATGTTTCGTTCGAGGCCGGCAAACCGCTGACCTTCGAGCTCCTGGTCGAAGTGCGACCCGAGATCACCCTCACGACGATGGGCGGATTCCAGCTCAAGCGCACCGTGCCGCCGGTGACCGACGAGATGGTGAACGAGCAGCTTCAGCGCCTGCGGGAACAGCGCGGCACCTGGAACCCGGTCGCCGGAGGACACGCCAAACCGGGCAATCGGGTCACCGTGACCGTGACCCCGGTCGAGGCCGAAGGCGAAGCCGGCACCGCCCCTTCGCCCGAGCCACACGACATCGT
>JBOHRZ010000439.1:0-2192 GCA_050732975.1 Gemmatimonadales bacterium | reverse complement strand
CACCAGCCGCCGGCGGCGAAGGATAGCCACCCGCCGGCACCGCGCGCGCGAGCCGTGCTGCTGCTGATCGGGACATCGCTCACGGCGGGGTATGGCCTGGATCCACGGGATGCGTGGGCGACGCTGTTGCAGCAGCGGATCGATTCCGCCGGGTTGCCATTCCAGGTCGTCAACGCCGGAGTCAGTGGCGAAACATCCGCCGATACGGACCGCCGTCTTGACTGGCTGCTGTCGCAGGGCGTTCCGGCAGTGATCGTTCTGGAAACCGGTGCAAACGACGGGCTGCGCGGACAACCAGTCGATTCGATCCGCGCCAACGTCGATGACATCCTCACCCGCTTGGACAGCCTCCGGCCGCGGCCGGTCACTGTCGTTGCCGGGATGGAGGCACTCCCCAACATGGGCCGCGACTACCGCGACCGGTTCCGGGCCATCTTTCCGGCAGAAGCGACGGCCCACAGCGATGTCTATCTCCCCTTCCTGCTCGCGGGCGTCGCCGGCGTCGACTCGCTCAATCAGCAGGATGGCATTCATCCCAATGCGCGCGGTTCCCGCCGCGTCACGGCGAACGTCTGGCGGACGTTGCATCCCATTCTCGACTCGCTTGCGGAGGCGCATGACGGTCTTTGATACCAAGCACCAGCGTGCGGCATGGCTCATTGCGATTCTGGGTGTGGTCCTGGCCCTGGCGCTCTTTCCGTACGCCTCCGGACTGCTTGGCGGGCCGGTGCTGTATGTGGTGTTCGCCCGACTGCACAATCGGCTCGCATCCCTGCTGCATAGCCGAGCCGCAGCGGCGCTCATCGTCATCGTGATCGCGCTGGTGATGGTCGTTCTGCCACTGGCCTGGCTGGTGACGCTGCTGGTCGGACAGGCGCAGAACGCCGTCACCGCGATGATGCACTCCAATGTCCTGCAACGGATCAACTCCATCCGGATCGGATCGTTCGACATCGGCCCGTCGTTGAACCGGGCCGGCCAGGAGCTGCTGTCGCTCCTGGGCGGTAGCGCGTTCGCGCTGCTCGGCACGGCGGCGCGCGTGGCGCTGAATACCGCGTTCACGCTATTCGGACTCTATTACCTGCTGATCGATCCGCTGCGGGCATGGCAGGGGCTGCGGCCATACATCCCGTTTTCCGACGACAATGTCGAGCTGCTCAAAGAACGGTTCGAGCACGTGACCAAGTCGACGATCATCGGGAGCGGACTGTCCGCAGTACTTCAGGGTGTCCTGATCAGCCTGGCATTCCTGGTCACCGGTCTGGCTGACCCCGTCTTCTGGGGGGCGGTCACGGCGGTATTCGCGATGCTCCCGGTTGTGGGAACTGCCATGGTATGGATTCCCGCCGCGGTGGTGCTCTTCCTGCAGGGGCACGTCGGCTATGGTGTGCTGATGATCGCCTGGGGCGCGCTGGCCGGTGCACTCGTGGATCACGTCTTCCGCCCGTTCGTCGCCGGCCGCTACGCGGAAATCCACCCGCTTATCATCCTCGTCGGGGCGGTAGCCGGCGTGAACTATCTCGGCATCATCGGGCTGCTGATCGGACCGCTGGCGCTCTCGTACTTCTTCGAGCTGCTGCGGATGTACCAGAAGGAATATCTCAAGGCCCGATAGACGCGAAAAACAGGAAGCGGGCCGTTGGGCTCGCTTCCTGTTTTCCCTGCCGGGAGATCCTTCGGTCGCGCCGCGACCTCAGGGCGGTCGAGCGATCCGTCGGTCGCTTTGCGACCTCAGGCCGGTCGAGAGATCCTTCGATCGCTGCGCGACCTCAGGATGATCGCTTCGCGATCAGTTGTTCTGCTTCACCTCGGCACGCCGGTTCATCGCCCTGCCAGCCGCGGTGTGGTTGTCGGCGATCGGTTCATCCTCGCCGCGCCATTTCACCGTGATCCGGCTGTCGGTGACCCCGGATGCGATCAGCAGCCGGCGCACCGTCTCGGCGCGAGCGCGCGACAGCTTCATGTTGTACGCCTCGGTACCGATCCAGTCGCAGTGCCCGATCACGTCGACGGTCACCTCGGGATGCGCCACCAGGATCGCCGCGATGGCCTGGACCGAATCCTGCCCGCCGCGGGTCAGATCCGCGTGGTCGAACCGGAAATGCACCATCTGCAGCTCGAAGGTGTAGTGCGCCGGCGGTGGTGGTGGCGGCGGGGGCGGCGGCGTGGGCGGCGGTGGCGGGGGCGGCGGG
>JBOHRZ010000438.1:0-2204 GCA_050732975.1 Gemmatimonadales bacterium | reverse complement strand
ACTGGGGATCGCCAGGATCGAGAACGTCGCGTGACCGGCCATCTCGACCACGACGCCCCGCTCGCCGAGGCCGATCCGCAGATCGCCCGGCTGATCGACGCCGAGGTCCGCCGCCAGCGCGACGGGCTGGAACTGATCGCCAGCGAAAACTTCACCTCCCGCGCAGTGCTCGAGGCGATGGGAAGCGCGCTGACCAACAAGTATGCCGAAGGGTATCCGGGCAAGCGCTATTATGGTGGCTGCGAAATCGTTGATCAGGTCGAGCAGCTCGCCATCGACCGCGTCAAGCAGCTCTTCGGCGCCGACCATGCCAACGTGCAGCCGCATTCCGGCGTGCAGGCAAACTTCTGCACCTACATGGCGCTGATGCCTCCAGGCGAAACGCTGCTCGGCATGGCGCTACCGCACGGCGGGCATCTTTCCCACGGCACCGCGGTGAGCCACACCGGCCAGGTCTGGAAGGCGTTCAGCTACGGCGTCCGCAGCGACACCGGGCGGATCGACTATGACCAGGTCCGCGAGATCGCCCGCGACAAGCGGCCGAAGGTGATCATCGCCGGCGGGTCGGCGTACGCGCGGGTGATCGATTTTGCCGCCTTCCGCAGCATCGCCGACGAGGTCGGTGCCTTCTTCGTGGTCGACATGGCGCACTTCGCGGGTCTGGTCGCCGGTGGCGTGCATCCGTCGCCGATTCCACACGCGCACGTCACCACGAGCACCACGCACAAGACACTGCGCGGGCCGCGCGGCGGGTTGATCCTCACCCACGCGGCGCACGCCAAGGCGATCGACAAGTCGGTCTTCCCCGGCGGGCAGGGCGGGCCGCTGGAGCACGTCATCGCCGGCAAGGCTGTCGCCTTCGGCGAAGCGCTCAGCGACGACTTCAAGCGCTACGCCGCGCAGGTGGTGGACAACGCCAGGATACTCGCCGCGGCCCTCATCGAGCGCGGCTTCGCGATCGTGTCCGGCGGGACCGACACACACCTGATGCTGGTCGACCTCCGTCCCCGCAACCTTACCGGCAAGGAAGCCGAGCGCCGGCTCGGCCTTGCGGGGATCACGGTGAACAAGAACACCGTTCCCGATGATCCGCAGTCGCCGTTTGTTACCAGTGGCATCCGGATCGGCACGCCGGCGATCACCACCCGCGGCATGGGACCCGCCGAAATGCAGCGCATTGCCGAGCTGATCGATGCCGCGCTGGCCGCCACCGACGACGCGCCGCTCGCAGGGCTTCGCGCCCAGGTCGAAGAACTTGCCGGCGGCTTCCCGCTCTACACCTCGCACGTCAACGCGGCGTGACGATGAACGAACTTCAGTTCGCTGACGGTCTCATCGCACGCATCGAGGCGCGCACCGGGCGGAGGTACGATCAGCGCGCCTACCTCTTCGTGCTCGCCGCCATCGAATACCTGCAATCGAAGCTCGATGCCCGCCGTCACGTTACCGGTGCCGAGCTCGCCTGGGCCTGCCGCGACCTCGCCCTCGAGCGCTTCGGCCTGCTGGCGCGCATCGTCCTCGAATGCTGGGGCGTCACCTCCACGGCGGATTTCGGTCGAATTGTCTATGGCCTGGTCGACGTCGAGGTGCTCAGCACCCAATCCACCGACCGCCAGGACGAATTCACCGATGTCTATCCGTTCGACACGGCATTCGACGGCGCCTATACGATGAGCTGGCCGCCGCAGCCCTGAACCGGCCGCGATCGCGGCGCGACTCCCGGCACTAGCTTTCCTGCAATGACCGTTCTCCCGGTGCTCACGCCCGAGCAGTCCCGCGCCTGGGATGCCGCCACCATCACGGCGGGACGCTCGATTGACGTGCTGATGGAGAACGCCGGGCGCGCCGTCGCGGCAATACTCCTCGAACGGTTCGGTGGCGCCGCGGCGTCCGGAGTCCTGGTGGCGTGCGGCCCCGGCAACAACGGCGGTGACGGCTGGGTCGCCGCGCGCGCGCTGCACGCCGTCGGCGTACCGGTCTGGGTGGTTGCGATGCCCATCGCCCGCGATGGCCCCGCCGCCCGGGCTCGGGACGCCGCGCTGACCGACGGTGTGCGCACCGTGCCCGCCGACGGACCGTGGCCGGGCGTGGGGGTCGTCGTCGATGCCTTGCTGGGCACCGGCGCTTCGGGCGCACCGCGTGGCGAAATGCCGGCGCTGCTGCAGCGGCTTCACGATCTCGAACGCCCCATCGTCGCCGTGGAC
>JBOHRZ010000437.1:0-2206 GCA_050732975.1 Gemmatimonadales bacterium | reverse complement strand
ACGCACAGTGCCATCTGGGCCGGCGAATCATCCATGACCACGATGTGACCCATCGCCGCACCGGTGCTGCCACCACCGGGGAAGTCAGCTTCGAGCAGGGCCACGCGCAATCCCGACTCGACGAAGGCCACCGCGGTCATCGTCCCGACCAGCCCGCCGCCGATGATCACGACGTCGGGGGCGGACATCGTCAGGCCAGGCCGGCGCGGAACGGATCCCGGGGATCGAACCGCAGCGTCGCCGTCGCGGTGACGAAGGCGCGGCCCTCGATCCTGGGAATGATCAGGTCGCCATCGGCTTCGAGCCAACCGGTAAACAGTGAGCCGACGATGCTCTCCTGCCGCCACCGCTGGCCAAGGGCCAGCAACCCCCGGCCGTAAAGCGTCGCCATCTTGGCCGAGGTACCCGTCCCGCAAGGCGAGCGATCGTACGCGCTTCCCGGGCAGAGAACGAAGTTGCGGCCGTCGGCGTCGGAACGGGTCGGCGGACCGGACAGTTCGATGTGATCGATCAGGCCGCCGTCATCTCCGGTGATCCCGGCGGCAATGAGCGCGTCGCGGATCCTCGTGGTGATGTCAAGCAGCGCGGCGCGATTCTCCAACGCCAGCGTCGTGCCCGGCAGCTCGGTGATAAAGAACCAGTTGCCGCCCCAGGCCACGTCACCGGCAACCTCGCCGACCCCTGGCACGGCAATGCGCACATCGCGCCGCGCCAGTCGCGCCGGCACATTGCGGATGGTCACTGCGCCATCGGCCGCGAGATTGGCACTCACCGGGCCGACGGGCGTGTCGATCTCGACGTGGCCAGGTCCGATCCGGCCGAGGTACTCCAGGGTGCGCACCACGCCGATCAGCCCATGACCGCACATGCCGAGATAGCCGACATCGTTGAAGAACACCACTCCGGTCGCCGCCACGGCGCGTTGCGGCGGAGTCAGCAATGCCCCGACGATGGCGTCATGCCCGCGAGGCTCGAGCACCACGGCGCGGCGCAGCGGATCCTGCTCGCGGCGCATCCAATCGCGGCGCTCCGGCATGGTGCTCCCACTCGGCTCGGGCCATCCGCCGACAACCACGCGGGTCGGCTCGCCCTCGGTGTGCGAGTCGATCACGTCGATCCGATCCGGGAATGTCATGCCGGCCTTGAGGGGCGCGAAGCCAGGCGTTCGCGGATCATCGCCAGCACGACCTCGCGTTCCGGCCCGGCCAGGGCCTGTCGCGGCGCACGCACCCGCTCGCTCCCTAGACCGGCCTCCTCCTGCGCCAGTTTGATCAACTGCACGAACTTGGGCCCGGTGTCGAGCCGCAGCAGCGGCAGAAACCATTCATACAACGCCCGCGCCTCCTTGTGCCGTCCGGCGATGGCGTGTTCGAACAGCAGTACCGACTCGTCGGGAAGCGCGTTGACCAGGCCTGCTACCCAGCCTCGCGCACCCATCGCCACACCTTCGAGGAGCGCGTCGTCGATGCCGACGAAGAGCGCGAGCCGCGAACCGAGCAGCGCGCGAATCGCCGTGAAACGGCGCACATCGCCGCTGGATTCCTTGACCGCGTGGAGGTTGCGATGTTCGGCAAGCGCCCGGACATGTTCCGGCAGGAAGTCGGTGCCGTACGCGATCGGATTGTTGTACAGCATGCACGACAGCGGCGTGGCGTCGAGGACCGCGGACACGTGCGCCCGCATTTCGCGCCAGTCGCCCTGGTATACATAGGGCGGCAGCACCATGAGGCCGGCGCAGCCCGCCTCGGCGGCGCTGCGCGCCAGCGTGACCGCCTCGGCCGTCGACAGCGCGGCGATCCCGGCGACGACCGGAATGCGGTCACCGACGGCGCGCACACAGGTCTGGAGCACGGCGAGCTTCTCGCCAGCGGTCAGCGTGGCACCTTCGCCCAACGAACCCAGTGCGATGACCCCGCGGCATCCCGACGCGAGAAGCCGTCGCACGTGCCCGGCCAGGTAGGCGTGATCGATGTCGCCTTCCGGCGTGAATGGCGTGGTGATCGCTGGGAATACACCGAACCACTGATCCGGCGTCATCGCGGCCATCGAGACTCCTTCATGGGTGAATCTGCACAGTGCGGATCTCGGTATAGAACTCCCGCGCCGCGCGCCCCTGCTCGCGGCTCCCCGACGACGATCCCTTCATCCCGCCGAACGGCGCATGAGGATCGACGCCGGTCGTGTCGCCGTTGACGCGCACCAGACC
>JBOHRZ010000436.1:0-2222 GCA_050732975.1 Gemmatimonadales bacterium | reverse complement strand
GACGGCGGCCACCGGTCGGTTGGCCAAGGGCATCGTGCCTCGTTCCAGCCGAGCCACCGTGGCGTCGTCAACCCCTGCTTCCCGGGCGAGCCGCGCCATCGACCATCCCCGAGACTCATGCGCTCCCGCCTGAGGGTCTCAGCGGACGAGCGAGGCGCCGCCAGGGGGTTGTACCCGAGCCACGTGATGATCGCTGGCTAGAGCCGGACCTCAGGTCGCCGTCGGTCGGTTTCCCAGTTGTTGACCGACTCGGTGGATATCCCGAGTTGGCAAGCGACCACCTTCTGCAGCAGGCCGAGATCGATCCGGTGTGCTCGGATGTGGTCGCCTAAGTGATTGAGCTGCTTTGGGTAACCCGGCCTCGGCGTCGCAGTGATGAGCCGGAGTGGTAGTTTGGCAACAAATCCCTCTCCCTGCGGATTCCTCGGCGACGCCTCGCGGCAATGTAGTTGTTCGCCGGCGGCGGTGCAGCGGTACCGCGCCAGGATCTCGGGCCCGCTCCTCGATCGGGTCGACATTCACATGAACGTGCCGCCGGTGGCATACGACGATCTCGCCGGGCGCACGCCGCGTGAACCGAGTGCCGTGGTGCGCGCCCGGGTCGAGGCGGCGCGCGAGCGACAGTTGCAGCGGCTCCGCCAGCACCCGGGGATCTTCGCCAACGCCCACATGGGCCCGCGCGAGTTGGCGAAATTCGTGCGCGTGGATGCCGCGACCGAGCAGGTGCTCAAGACGGCGATCGTGAAGTTGGGATTATCCGCGCGCGCCTATCATCGGGTGTTGAAGCTGGCGCGGACGCTGGCGGATCTCGAAGGTCGCGACGATGTCACCGCGGCGCATGTGGGCGAAGCGATCCAGTACCGGGTGCTGGATCGGGGGTGAGCGGGTGAAGAAGCGGCGCCGCGTAACGCGACGGATGGCCATCGCCGTCGCTGACGCGATTGCTGGGCGAATCCATGACGTTCGCGGTTGCCGGGTGATGCTCGACGTCGATCTGGCCGCGCTGTACGGCGTCACTACCGGGCGTCTGAACGAACAGGTACGGCGCAACCCGGGCCGGTTTCCACCGGATTTCGCCTTTCACGTGACAGCGGAGGAGCTGGACAACTTGAGATCGCAAACTGCGATCTCAAGCCGCGGGCGCCATGGTCGGCGACGGACCTTGCCATTTGCCTTCACGGAGCAGGGTGTGGCGATGCTCTCCTCGGTCCTGCGTAGCCAGCGCGCTATAGCCGTGAACATCGAGATCATGCGGGCGTTCGTGCATGCGGGCGATGCTGGCGAGCAACGCCGAGCTGGCTCGCCGCCTGGATGCGCTGGAACAGAAATACGACGGGCAGTTCCGGGTGGTGTTCGCTGCAATTCGACAGTCGCGCCAAGGGCATGGCGAAAATCGCCTTCCCTGGACCACGTTGACGGAATGCCACCTGCGGCTATACTTCGGATATCCATGGAGGCGGGCCGATGATCACCAGGGTTCAGAAATGGGGCAACAGCCAGGGGCTTCGGCTCAGCCGGTCCTTGTTGTCCGACGTTGACATCGATGTGGGCGATGCGGTCGATGTGGCCGTCCGCGAAGGTGCCCTGATCGTCACCCCGGTACGACGCGTCCGCGGCGGCCATGATCTGCGTGAGCTCGTGCGCCGGGTTCCCAGGGGAGCGAAGCCAACGGAGTGGGATTGGGGCTCGCCGGTCGGACGTGAGGCCTGGTGAATGGCCGACTACGTCCCTCGCAAGGGCGATCTGATCGTGCTGACGTTCGATCCGCAATCGGGTCACGAACAGCGGGGTCGCCGACCGGCGCTCGTCGTCAGCAATGATCTGTTCAACAGGCACACGGGACTCTGCATTGCCTGCCCCGTTACCAACACAGACCGGGACTATCCCTTCCACGTAGCGGTTCCGGCACACGAGGGCATCACCGGCTTCGTGATGGTCGAGCAAGTCAAGTCGATCGATTTCCGCACCCGAAAAGCAAAACGCATCGGCAAGGCATCATCGAGCGTGCTGGATGAGGTACTGTCCATTCTCGATGCCTGTATCTATTGAGCGCTGAGACGGGCGCGCTGCGAACGGCCGCGCCATTCAGCCGTCGGACCGCACCGACGGAGTTCATGCGAGGTCGTCTCTCCCGTTCACGAGGCACCTCGTCGCCGTCGCCAATCACCTGTTCCATCCGCGAGACACGTTCAGGCACCGCCCGAACACGAGCCGAAGTGCAC
>JBOHRZ010000435.1:0-2223 GCA_050732975.1 Gemmatimonadales bacterium | reverse complement strand
GATGGCGAGCCCAGACCAGCAGCGCATCGGGGTCCGGGACTCGCCGCGTGACTTCACGTTCGAGCGGCTCGAGCTGGTCGTCGCGGAGGGTCCGATCGCCGGCCGCGACCGCCAGGTCAAGAAACAGGCGTCGGGCCGCTGTGAAATCCGGATCGTGGTCCAGCGCGATCCGCAGTTCGTGCCATGCCGCATCGCCGAAGCTCTCATCCTGGGTCCGGATCCCGTCGGGCTTGAGCGGGATCCAGTGGTTGAGCTCCATCGCGGCGTACGCGCGGGCGCCGACATACGGCCACCAGGCCGACCGATCGCCACCGGATTGGACAAATGCCAGTTCGTAGATGACCTGATCGAGATCGCCGCGTTCGTGCCTGACCTCTCCGCGGCGAACCAGAAAGAGCGCGCGGCGAAGGCCGCCGGCCCCGGGGGCCTGCCGGGAGAGCGCGTCCCACGCCTGCAGCAGAGCCGGGCTCGATGCAGCGCGCAGCGAGTCGTCCCAGCGAACGAGCGCCGCGTTGTCCGCGCCGCCGGGGCGCGGATCGCCCGGGCGAGATGCCGCCAGCAGCGCGAGGAGCAGCGTGGTGATCATCAAGGGTACTCAATGCTGCCGCGTCGCCGCCGATGGCGCAAGCGTCCGGGGCTGGCGGCCGGGGACGGCGCAGATGGCGGCCGTCGCCGGTATCTTCGATTCATTCAATGACCTACCGACTTGGCAGTACGATCCGAAGGCTCGCGATCCTCCCGGCCCTCCTGGCGGCCACCAGCCATCCCGCCGCTGCCCAGGGCCCGGGGCCAGTGGGCCTCCGCGCAATGGCACCCGCTACGGCGGTGGCGCACCGATCGACCACCCCGATGATCGCGCCGATGACGCGCGGAGAACGAGCCTCGTTGGTCGGTGCAGTGATCGGCTTCGCCGCCGGCGTAGTCATCGCACACGAACTTGGCGCGCAGGGAGCGTGGCCCGTTGTCGGCGGCGGACTTTGCGTGGCAATCCCGGGCGCCGTACTGGGAGGACTGCTGTTCGGCGGGTAGGTCGCTCGGCTTCGGCGTTGCTACGTCAGGATCCGCGCCTCGTCGTGCGTCACCACCACAGTGTGCTCGAAATGCGCCGAGAGCGACCCATCGCTGGTCGCGACCGTCCATTTGTCCGGAAGCGTCCGCGTCACCGGACTGCCGATCGTGATCATCGGCTCGATCGCCAGCGTCATCCCCGGCTTGAGCTGCGGGCCGCGGCGGGGGACGCCAAAATTGGGGATCTGGGGGTCTTCATGGAACCGGGTCCCGATCCCGTGCCCCACCAGCTCGCGCACCACACCGTATCCCGCCGCCTCGGCCACCCGCTGCACGGCGTGGCCGATGTCGCCGACGTGATTCCCCTCCCGCGCCGCCGCGATTCCGGCACGTAGACATGCCTGGGTCACGTCGAGAAGGTTCTGCGCCTCCGCCGTAATGGTACCGACCGGAATCGTGGTAGCCGAATCGGCGTGCAGCCCGGCGATGCACACACCGACGTCGACCGAAACGATCGACCCCTCGTGGAGTACCCGCCGGGCGGACGGAATTCCATGCACGATCTCGTCGTCGATCGAGGTGCACAACACCTTGGGGAAGTCGTACAGTCCCTTGAATGACGGCGTGGCGCCGTGATGCGAACGAATGAAGGCCTCGGCCTCGCGATCAAGATCCTCGGTGCTGATCCCGGGGCGCACCAGCGCCCGCATCAGTTCGAGGGTGTCATGGACGATCTTACCGGCGTGCGCCATGGTCTCGACTTCGCGCGCCGACTTGATGGTGATCACGAGCCCAGCGCCCGGGTGACGCGGCCGAAAACATCGTCGACCGACCCAACCGCGTCGATCCGCGTCAGGTTGCCACGGCTCGCGTACCAGTCAATCAGCGGCGCAGTCTGCGCGCGGTAGGCCTCAAGCCGCCGCTCCACGGAAGCCGGATCATCGTCGGCACGCCCTTCGACCGCGCGCCGCCCGGCGAGCCGCTCGACGAGCTGCGCATCGGGAACGTCAAAGAAGAGAACATGGTCGAGCCGCTGCCCCATGCCGGAAAGTAGCGCCGCGACGCCCTCGGCCTGCGGAATGGTGCGCATCACGCCGTCGAAGATCACCCCGTTGGCAGCGGTCGGCTTGGCCAGTTCCTCGCGGATCACGCCGAGAATGATGTCGTCGCTCACCAGACGGCCCGCTTCCATCACGGCTTTCGCCTGGATTCCGA
>JBOHRZ010000434.1:0-2225 GCA_050732975.1 Gemmatimonadales bacterium | reverse complement strand
GGTTTTAGTTGGTCGAGTCGCTGCCGCTCAGCAGCGCCGTCGTGCTGCGCCCTCACCGGGCGGGGTCAACATAATGAGAATGCCGCGCCCGGCACAGGTCCGCGTAGCGACCGTCGCGGCACTTCGAACCGGGAAGGTCGCCGCTATCTTGCCGGTCGCCATGGCCGCCACTCCCCCGCCCTGCCGACGGCTGGGCCGTCAATGCCACGCTCTCGACGTGACCCTGCGGGTCGCCGCGATCGAGGGTGACGAAGATCACGATGCTACCTGGCTCCTCGGCCATACCGAGCGGATCGATTTCGGCCCGACTTTCGAGCGCGACGGGGAGCTCTGGTGCGGGGCCACGATCCATGTACCCTGTCGCTATCTCCAGGAACATGGCGCCACGGCCCAATGCGGCGCGCATGGATACAACGGCCGGCCGCGCAGGCCGCGCCGCACGCAGCAACCACGGCAGCTCGGCCGCGAGCGCTTCGCGGTCGTCGAGAAAGGGCGCCTGGTGGTCCGACGCCTCGACCCGCCGACACCACCTCGCCGCTCGCTCCCCGTCACCCAGAGCCCCAACCCGTGCGCCACTGCGCGGTGCAGCACCTCCGACCATACCCGTGGGTCGGCTTGCTGCCGCGACATCCAGGTCGATATCTGTTGCACGAAGAAGCAAACGCGGCTCGAGGCGCTGATCCGTGCCCGGAAGGCCCCCTACCTCTGCAAGACGGACCGGGAACAGGACGACCAGCTCGTGGTGGAGATTCTGTCGGCCTGCTCGTATCTCGACCCGGTCGGCGCGTGTACCCTCCATGGAAGGCGCCGTGGCGACGGCCGCCCCGCCAAGCCGGTGCTATGCTCCACCTGGCCGGAGCACCGGAGCGGCCTGCATTCCGGATGCGCATTCCGGAACACCCGTCTCAAGGTGTAACAAGAACTCCTTCTCGGTCGTCGATCCTTCCCCTGGGTGCCGATGTGTAGTTTCCCGAAAGCTTTACGTCACCACTTCGACCCGCCGCTTATCCGTACCAAAGGGGTACCCGATGGCGTTCGATATTGAAGGACTGTACCGGACGACTTACGACGCCGTGGTCCGCTTTCTGTATCGGAAGGTCTGGGACGCGGATCGCGCCGAGGATCTGGCCCAAGAAGTGTTCATGCGGGCGTTGGCACATCAACCGGAGAAGCCGAGGTCGTGGGTATTCGCCGTCGCGGCGAACATTGCGCGCGATGAGGCGCGGGCGGCGATTCGTCGTCGCAAGCACCTGGTGCTATTGACCCACGAATCGAGTGCAGCTCCGGCGCCGCCGGAAGACATCGAGCGGCGACTCGATCACGACGAGCAGGAGGCCGAGGTCAAGCGGGCGCTAGCGACGCTATCGCCGCGGGATCGCGAGGTTCTGCTGCTGTGGGATGCGGGTATGTCCTACCCGGAAATCGCGGGGCAAACCGGACTGGCGGTAGGTGCCGTCGGGACGACCCTCGCGCGTGCGCGCAAACGGCTGGTAGCGGCGCACGATCTTATCGAGGAGCATCGGAGTGAAGAACATCGAGCGTCCGCACATCCCTGACGAGGAATTGCACGCCTACTGCGACGGCGAGTTGTCGCCGACGCAGCGAATGGAAATCGCCGAGCACCTGCTGGGGTGCCTGATCTGCCGGGCGCAGCACGACGACGTCGAGTCGTTGCGTGCCCGGACGACAGCCCTGCTGGAGCTGGCGTCGCCGCCGGCCATCCGGAGGCGCGTGGCGAGTCCTGCGCCGGTTCCGGCGCGCCGCCGCGACGCACCGCGCATCGCGGCCGCGATCGCTGCCGCGGTGGTCGGCACCGGCGTCTGGTTCTCGCTGCGCCCCGACCGCGTGGTCAATCCCGATTCGCAGCTGGCGACGTCGCTGCTGACCCCGTCCCTGGGAGTCGCACTGCCGGACGCGAATCCTGCCGGGCAGCGCGCCCGGCAGATCACCATCAGCAACCGGGTCACGGGCGTTCCCGGCGTGCTGGCGCTGCATCACGCGCCGGTGGCGTCGTTTCCCCGCAGCGTCGCCGCCGCCGCGGTCGATCCGGTCCTTGGCGATGACTGGCCGGAGAGCGCGCTCGACAGCATCGTCCGACTGGCGGTCGCACGGATCGAGGGCTTGACGGTCACCTCGATCAGGACCCACCGCAGCGATGGCAGCACCGGGGCACGGCCCACGTCGCTGGTCCGCGAGCAACTGCCCGACGGACGCTCGATCTGGAT
>JBOHRZ010000433.1:0-2243 GCA_050732975.1 Gemmatimonadales bacterium | reverse complement strand
ACGCCGTAAGGCGTTGTCATCCCGAGGGAGCGAAGCGACCGAGGGATCTCAAGGAGGGAAGGAGGGGCGGCTCCGCCGCTTGCTCAGGACGACAGCCGCGGCCCATATTAATACGAGGTTCGTGCCGTCCCGCCCGAATCGCCCCCGGGAGAAGTTCCGCATGGTTGCTGCCATCACCCTCCGTGTCAACGGAGAAGACCGGCCCGTTCGCGTCGAACCGCGCGCCCTCCTGGTCCACGTGCTGCGCGATACGCTCAACCTCACCGGCACCCACATCGGCTGCGACACCACTCAATGCGGGGCCTGCACCGTCCACCTCGACGGCCGCGCCACCAAAAGCTGTGCTGTGCTTGCGGTCCAGGCCGCCGGGCACGAAATCACCACCATCGAACAGCTCGGCGGCGACACGCTCCACCCGGTGCAACAGGCGTTCTGGGACAAGCACGGTCTGCAATGCGGCTTCTGCACCCCGGGCATGATCATGACCGCCGTGGACCTGCTGGCGCAGAACCCCAATCCGACCGAAGCCGAGATTCGCGCCGCGATCGACGGCAATCTCTGCCGCTGCACCGGCTATCAGAACATCGTCGACGCCATCCGCGCCGCCGCCGCGACGCTTCGTGCCTCGCGCCGCCGTGGGGCGAAAGCCTGAAGGAGCCGGAACCATGACCGCGAGTTCCGGGAAGTCCGTCCGGCGCCGGGAAGACCCCCGCCTGCTCACCGGACGGGGCAACTTCACCGACGACGTCAAGCTCCCCGGGCTGCTCTACGCCACGATTCTGCGCAGCCCATGGGCCCACGCGCGGATCGGCGCCATCGACGTCACCCGCGCCCGGCGCGCGCCCGGCGTTGTCGCGGTCTACACAGGCCGCGACGTGATGGACAAGACCAATCCGGTGCCCTGTGCCTGGAATGTGCCCAACTGCGATCTCAAGACCCCGCCGCATCCGCTGCTCGCTACCGAGGTGGTCCGGTACGCCGGCGACGGCGTCGCGATGGTGGTCGCCGAGACCCGCGAAGCCGCGCGCGATGCGCTCGATCTCATCGACGTGGAATACCAGCCGCTCGACGCCGTGGTCGATCCCGAACTCGCCACCAGAGACGGCGCGCCGCAGTTGCACGGCGACGTTCCCTCCAACGTCGCGTTCACCTGGACCGTGGCCGGCGGCGACGCCGATCAGGCCTTTGCCCGGGCGCCGGTGAAGGTCAAGCTCCGCATCGTGCACCAGCGCATGCAGCCGTCGGCAATGGAATGCCGAGCCGCGGTGGCCGATTACAATCCCAGCAGCGAACAGCTCACCATCTGGGTCACCAGTCAGAATCCGCACATCCACCGATTCCTCTGCTCGGTGATGCTCAAGTTTCCCGAGCACCGGTTGCGGATCATCTCGCCCGACGTCGGCGGCGCCTTCGGGAGCAAGATTCCGGCGTACGCCGACGAGGCGCTGGTCGGTTTCGCGTCGATCCAGCTCAAACGTCCGGTCAAATGGACCGAAGACCGCTCGGAGAATTACAAGGCGACGATCCATGGCCGCGATCACGTCCAGTACGTCGAACTCTGCGGCAAACGGGACGGCACCATCACCGGATTGCGCTGCCGGGTGTACGCCGGGCTCGGCGCCTATGCGTCGACCGCCGGGCCGGGCATTCCCACCATTCTGCACGGGCTGATGTACTCGGGGCCGTATACCATCCCGAACATCAAGGGCGTGGTGCAGGGCGTGTACACCACCACCACGCCGGTCGACGCCTATCGCGGAGCCGGGCGCCCCGAAGCGACCTATCTGCTCGAACGACTGGTGGACACCTTCGCCCGCCGCCTCAAGCTCGATCCGATCGATGTCCGCCGAAAGAATCTCATTCCCGCGGACAGTTTCCCGTACACGGTGGCAACCGGCCTGACCTACGATTCCGGCAACTACCAGGGCGCTCTCGACAAGGCGCTGGGAATGCTCGACTACCAGGCGTTCCGGAGGGAGCAGGCGGCGGCGCGTCGCAAGGGCCGCTACCTGGGGCTCGGCATCACCACCTATTGTGAGATCTGCGGCCTCGGCCCGTCGGCGGTTGCCGGTGCGGTGGGGTTTGGCGGCGGACTGTACGACAGCGCCGTGGTGCGGGTCTATCCCACCGCGGTGGTGCGGGTGTACATCGGCGCCAAGCCGCACGGCCAGGGCGAAGAGACCACCTTCGCCCAGATCGTTGCCGATGAATTCGGCATCGGCGTCGACGCCGTTGAAGTGGTC
>JBOHRZ010000432.1:0-2267 GCA_050732975.1 Gemmatimonadales bacterium | reverse complement strand
GCCCACGTAGAAGCGGTTGGTCGCGACCCGGCGCCCCGCGACGCCGACCTGCCATTGGCCTCGGTGCAGGAAGGTGATCGCTTCGCCGCCGAGGCCTGGCGTCGTGAAATGCAGCGGCATGCAACCCTGCCCTGCCGCGGCATGGGCTACGCCGGCCCACAGCACGGCGCCGATCAGGTGCGTCAATTGCCGCGGACGAATGCGATGAATCGCGTGCGACATCGGCTACTCCTGTTGATTGGTTGGAAGAATCGCGCGAATGCCGTCGGCGAGTTCCGCCGCACTCATCGCGCCGTGATGAATCGCCCGCACAACTCCGTCCGAATCCACGAAGACCGCGCTGGGAAGGACTGGAATGTGATACTGTCTTGCGACCCGACTCCGGTGATCGAGCAGCCACGTCAGACCGGAAACGGTGCCCGTGGGAAACGCACCTGCATACTCAAGGACCCGTTCCCGGGTCTGGTCCGCGTCGATCGTGACGACCATGAGACCCACCCCGGCGTGCGCCGCCCCGACCCGCGCCAGCTCCGGCATCTCGGCGCGGCAACTCGGGCACCAGGTCGCCCAGAACGCCAGCAACACGGGATGCCCTCGTAGCCCTGGCAGTGAGAGCGAATCGCCGCTCAGCGTCGGGAGGCCGAAGCCCGGCGCGCGATGGCCGATCCGTGCGCCCTGTCCGGCGGCGGCTGACGCGCCGCAACACCAGGCCATCGCCACCACGGACGCGACGCCGCGAAGAGCGCCACGGCGGCGGCCGGCCTGGTTCCACCGCCCGCCGCCCCCGAGATGAAATCGCCAGGTCCAGACCGGCATCGCCTGCTACCGTGACCCGGTCAGCGCGAGCGCCTGCAGCTTCCACCCGTTCACGCCGTGGCGGAACACGGCGAGATAGCGCTGCACGATCGCCGCGCCCCCGGACGGCTGTGTGGTCCACGTACCGACGTCGACCGCGGTGGCGCCGTAGAGCTTGACACCGGCCGAATGCATCGTCGCCGGTTGCCACGCCGTCGCAGAGTCGAGGTTCCGGCGGCTGATCGCCGGGCCGCCGCTCGTCTCGCTGCCATCGGCCGCGAGGACGATCGCATCGGCGGTGTACATGCCGTTGACGGCCGGCGCGTTGCGGTCGTTGTACGCATCGACATACGCCGCGCGCACCTTGGCGATATCGCCAAGGGTGGTGCTGACGGGAATGTGAGGTCGGATGCCTTGCGCGGTGGCCATCGCCGGAACGGCGAGTGCGGCGGCGATCGCGCAGCGGGCCAGGATACGGATTGCCATCTGTGACTCCTGAAAAGGTTGAATGGTCCGGGGCGCCGCGCGTTGCGGAACTCCGTATCCGGATGACGGGGATGGGGCTGGATTTGGACAGGGCACAGCCGAAAGGCCGCCGCCCTGCGGCGCTACCGGAGCAGCCGCCTCAGGACCGCGGCGAGCGAATGGGCTTCGCTCAACCCCGCCAGCGATGGGGCCTCTCCCGACGTGGCAATCTCGCTCGCGGCACGGCTGACGACCCCGAGATCCGGCCAGCGGCGTCCTGCCGCCGGGTGCACCATTCGCTCCACGAGTGCCGCCAGCGCCGGAGGGCACGACAATGAATGGAGATTCGCGCGCCAGCTCGCGTGCCGGCGTCTCGCCGACCATCGCGACGGATTTACCATCGGAGGGACGTCGCCGGCAAGGAGCTGACACGCGACCACACCAAGCGAATACTGGTCGGTTGCCGCAGAGAGTTCCCCCTCGACGAAGACCTGCTCCGGACTCATGTAGGTCGGCGTCCCGACGGTCATCCCCGTCGCGGTAAGGCGCTTCGTTCCGACGATTCGGGCGATCCCGAAGTCGGTGATCATGAGCTGGTCACGTCCGGGTGCGACGAGGAGGTTCGACGGCTTGATATCGCGATGGATGACGCCGCAGCGATGCGCGTACGCGAGCGCGTCGGCGGCCTGGGCTATCAGGTCGGCCGCTCGGGGCCATGGCGTCGGCCCTTCCTTGATCAACCGGGCGAGCGATGGGCCGTCCACCAGATCCATCGTGAACCAGAGGATGGCTCCCGATTCGCCTCGCGCATGTACCCGAACGATGTGGTCGTGGCGCAGTTGCGCCATGGCCTGCCCTTCGAGCCGGAACCGCTCGACGACGCCATCCTCGAAGCCGATCGCCGGCCGCATCACCTTGAGCGCGACGGTTCGCGCCTCGCCAACGTCCCTGGCCCGGAAGACGACTCCCATTGCACCCCGCCCTATCGGGCAGTCGAGCTGATATCG
>JBOHRZ010000431.1:0-2281 GCA_050732975.1 Gemmatimonadales bacterium | reverse complement strand
AGTGAGAAGTGAGAAGTGAGAAGTGAGAAGTGAGAAGTGAGAAGTGAGAAGTGAGAAGTGAGAAGTGAGAAGTGAGAAGTGAAAACCTGATGGGCGAAATCAAGCTCGCAGCCAGGTCTTCCCTTCTCACTTCTCACTTCTCACTTTAATGGCTGATCACGAACAACCAGGCGCCCGTCATCGGCCCTTGCGGTCCGCGCCCACGGCCTCGGCCGGTCGCGGGAGGCGCGCCGGCCGGCGGCGGGCCGTATTCCGGCGTGAAGGTGTAGGCCCGGTGCCGGATCGGATCGAGTCCGAGCGTGCGGGCGCCGCGCATCGTCGTGATCGTGGTGATCACGTCGTACTTGTCGGCCGGGTTCTCCTTCACCACGGTGACGTTGCCCGAGCCACCGGCCGGGATGTAGATCAGCTTCTCCTGCGGATCGAACGCCAGCGCGTCGACGCCGCTGCCATTCGGGATTGTGGCGACGACCTTGCCTGATGTCGCATCCACGACGACCGAGGTGTCGCTGCACCCGACGAAGAGTTTCATCGTCTCGCGATCGATTCCGATCCCGCTCGGTCCGTCGCACGGCGCCAGCGACCAGGTGGTGATCGATTTGAGCGCCTTCGAATCAACCACTTCGATTTCGCTCTTGTTCTCGAGGTTCACATAATACAGGCCCTTGGCGTCGCTCGCGACGCCCTCGGGAACTCCGGCAAGCTGCACCGCACCGACGATCACGCCGGTCTTGCCGTCGACGATGGTCAGGGTGCCGTCGGCACCGCGGGCACCGCTGTGATTCGATGTCACGATCCGCCCGCTGCCGTCATCGTACATGATTCCGTCGAGTCCGTTGATGCTGGCGTGGATCTTCTTGATCACCTTGAAGTCGTTGAGCGAGAACATGGTCAGCGTGGAGTCGCCGCTGTTGGTCGTGAAGCCGTTGCCGTCCGGCGTCGCGAACGCCGCTCCATGCACGCCGGGTGTGTCAGGAATGTCGCCGAGAACCTTGCCGGTCTTCCCATCTACCACCATGACGTGATTCGAGCGTGACACGTAGACGTGTCCGGCGGTGTCGACCGAGACGTAGTCGAAGCGGCCTTCACCGCCGATGTCGAACTTCTCGACCTTGAACGTCTGCGCCGGCAGCGCGGCGGGGAGGAGGGCAACCAGCGAGAGGGCCGTGATGCCGAAGTGTTTGCCAGTCATGGGTTTTCCTCGGTGGGGGGGATGAAGAAAGGTATTGCCGTAACGCGCGTCGTGGTCACGGCACGTCGGCGGTCCAGATCACGGTGGCGCCCTGACTGCTTACCAGCACCTTCGGCGCCCGGAGCCCGAAGACCCGCAGCCGCCCCGACGACCACTTGGCCGCGAGGAATCCTACCGCGGCGCCACCGAGTACGTCGCTCAGGAAGTGCTCGTGTTCCTCCATCCGAGCCCAGGCGGTCCCGGTCGCCAGACCGTACAGGGCGATCCGCGCCCAGGTATGCCCGATTCCGTCGCCGAGCGACGTCGCCAGCGCGAATGCAGCCGCGGTGTGCCCGGACGGAAACGACTGATGGCCGGTAAACAACTGGAAGTCGTACGCGTCGAGATCGGGATCTTCCACTGGCCGATGTCGGCCGACGACATGCTTGATCCCCTGCGTGGCGATCGCTGCGAGTCCGGCGCTGACGGCCGCGCGCAGCGTCGCCTTGCCCAGTCGGCCGTTGTGTCCGAAGAAGCTGGCCAGCGCCAAGCCTCCCAGAATGGGCGCCTCGCCGGTCAGGTCGCCGAAGCGGTCGAATTGCCTTGCCGTGTTCAGCGAACCTGCCGTGCGATGACTCTGGAACGATCTGGCGATCGGTCCGTCGAGCGTCGAGGCGAGAGCCAGCAACCCGAGTCCGATGCCGGCTTGTCGCCAGCTGATCCCCTTCGCCACCGCAATGGCGGAGGCGGAGTCCGAAGCCTGGGCGCACAACGGCATCGGCGCCAGCACGAGCATGCACAAGACAGCCGGTCGATACATCGGGCGGGTCCTTTGCTGTTAGCCGCGGCCTCAGGCCACCGCGACGCGACAGTCGAACCAGAATATTGACGTGCGCCGGGCTGCCATATCGCACGGTCAGCCCGCGTGCCCGGGCTTCGGTGGCCCCTCATTCACCAGGTAGATCGCTCCACGGCACGGGTCGATCGCCCCGCGCGCGACCATGGCACCGGCCCGGGATTCGAGGCCCGCGGCCACCGATTCATGGAGCGGCCGATCCGGCGCGAGCAGGCCGCCGGCGAGGGCAACCGGGAGAGGGCCCGCCCCGGCGG
>JBOHRZ010000430.1:0-2311 GCA_050732975.1 Gemmatimonadales bacterium | reverse complement strand
GACGTGGACACCTCCACCCTGGTCGACTTGTCCCAACCCACCCTCGACGAGCAGCAGCGCACCAACTACGAACGCGCCGCCGAGATCACCGAATTCATCCGGGAGCATCAACCCGACGGCGTGACGGTTTCGGTCGGCGCCGAGATCGGCGAAGTCGGGCAGAAGAACTCGACGGTCGCGGAGCTGCACGCCTTCATGGGCGGCTACAACCGCGTCGTGGCGGCGAGGGGTGGCTTCGCCGGCATCAGCAAGATCTCGGTGCAGACGGGGACTTCGCACGGCGGCGTGGTGCGCTCCGACGGGTCGATCGCCAAGGTCAAGCTCGACTTGGCGGCGCTCGAGGCGCTGTCGCGGGTGGCGCGGACCGACTATGGACTGGGCGGCGCCGTGCAGCACGGCGCGTCGACGTTGCCCAGCGACGCCTTCGGCAACTTTCCGCGGGTGGGGGCGATCGAGATCCACCTGGCGACCAACTTCCAGAACATCATCTTCGATCATCCCATTCTCCCGGCGGCGTTGCGGGACCGGATGTATCGTTGGCTCGACCAGAACGCGGGGTCCGAACGCAAGCCCGGCGACAGCGACGAACAGTTCTATTACAAGGCCCGCAAGAAGGCGATCGGGCCGTTCAAGCGCGAGTTGTGGGATCTTCCGGCGATGGTGCGTCAGCAGATCTGCGTGGACCTGGAGAATACGTTCGGGTTTCTCTTCGACCAGTTGGGCATCGGCAATACGGCAGAGGCGGTGGGCGACTTCGTGACCGCGCCGTCGATCATCCACGGCGACCTGGTGCACCAGGGCGAGCTCGCCGCCGACGATGCCGAAGCCGGGGAGTGAGCCGGTGAGGGGTGAGGGGTGAGGGGTTGCGAGTCAACGGACCGGGAAGGGGAGGAACGATGCGCGAGGATCGGGATGTGACGGTGATCGAGACCGGCTCGGGCGCCGGCCTGCGATGGTTTCTGGTCGGGGCGGCGATGGGGGCCGCCCTGGGGCTGCTGTTCGCGCCGGAGCGCGGGGAGGTGACCCGCGAAGATCTGGCCCGTCACGGCCGCCGCTTGCGGCGCCGTGCCGCGGAGGCGATCGACGACTTCGGCGATGAGCTTGGCGACCGCGGGAAGCAGATCCGCGAGACCGTCGAGGATCTTGCCGACGGGGTCCGCGACGGGAAGCGCCGGGTCGCCCGCGAAGTCGCCACCACGCGCGACGACCTGGAACGGCGGCTCGAGGCGGCCCGGTCGCGCGCCCGCGCGGCGGTCGGCGGCGACGCCGAAGAGGCGGTTGAGGACGACGATTCCGCGGTGTGAGTGACGCTCCGGCGTTCTCGGTGCGGGCCAGGGTGCTCGACACCCTGGACCGCGCCAACCTGCCGCTCCTCGCTTCGGCGCTGACGTTCGACGCGCTGCTGGCGATCATCCCGCTGGCGATCCTGCTGGTCGCGGCGGTCAGCTATCTCCTGACCAGCGCCCACTTCGCGTCGGCCGATCCGACCGAGGTCATCAACCGTCTCCTGCCGGTACACGCGCACAGCGGCGCCAATGATCCCTTTGCCGTCATCGAACGCCTGCTCGGTGAACTCCGCGGTTACCGCTCGAAGCTGACCTGGATCGCGCTGCCGCTCTGGCTCTGGTTCAGTACCCGCGTTTTCGCGGCGGTGCGGGTCTGCCTCTCCAGCATCTTCCAGGTGCGGGCCCGACCGGTGAAGGGCCACTTCGTCTGGAGTTACATCGCGGGGTATCTGCTCGGCAAGGCACGCGATCTGGCGATCGTGTTCGTAGTTCTCCTTCTGGCGCTGGGCAACACCATCACAACGGCGGCGCTGGCGCTGGTGGACGCGAGCGGTGTCGAGCGGGACCCCCGGTGGGATTTCCTCCTGACCACCGGCGGCCGGCTCGCCGGACACGGCATCGAGCTCCTCTTCGGTGTGGTGCTCTTCGTGGTACTGTACCGCTACGCCTCGCCCAAGCGGCTGGCATGGCCGGGAGCGCTGATCGCCAGCGTGGTCGGCACGCTGGGGTTCGAACTCGCCAAGCGGCTGTACGGCTTCTACCTGATGCATTCGGCGCACGGCGGGCAGTACTCGGTGGACGCCGACATCGGCGCCGTGCTGCTGTTAATCCTGTGGATCTGGTACATGTCGCTCGTCTTCCTGATCGGTGCCGCGGTGGCCGACGTGTGGGATCACGCACGCCAGCTTCGCCAGGTCGAGCACGGCAAGGTGTCGCTGTGAGCCGCGGAGCGCTGTGCGCCGCGCTCTGGTCGCTGGCGCCCCTCGCACTGCCGGCGCAGGCGACGCCGGTGTCGGCCACTTACT
>JBOHRZ010000429.1:0-2315 GCA_050732975.1 Gemmatimonadales bacterium | reverse complement strand
GCACCATTCCGATGCCGCCCGGGGTTGACTGGACCTGCATCTCGCCGAAAGCGGGCACCACCCTGGAGCAGATTGCCGGCGACGAACTCAAGCTGGTCTATCCGCAACCCGGAGCCGAACCCGAGCGCTACGTCGATCTCGATTTCGAGCACTTCCTGCTGCAGCCGATGGACGGACCCGATCGCGAGGCGAACACGCGAGCCGCGCTGGCGTACTGCCTGGCCGACCCGCGCTGGTGCCTGTCGCTCCAGACCCACAAGTTTCTTGGCATACCATGAACGGCTACAGCGATGACATCAATCACGCCTTTGCGTTCGCCGCGAAGTACCGGGCGCCATACGCACCCGCCGAAGGGGAGATGGCGTTCGCGGCGCACCCGGCCAACGTGGCCGTCATCCTGGCCCGGCATGGCGCCGACGAAGTGACCCTGGTCGCCGGAATACTGCATCACGTCCTCGAGGTCACGCCGGGACGGTATCACCGCGAAGTCGCGTCGAAGATCGAAGACAAGTTCGGCATTGCCGTCCTGACCCTGGCGCGCGAAGCGTTCGAAGCCCGCGAAGGCCCGCACGGAATGCCGCTCACCTGGCTGCAACGGAAGCACGCGATGCTGCGGCAACTGTTGCACATGTCGCCTCGCGCGGTCGACATCTGCTGCGCCGACGAGATCCATCAGTGCGGCACCGCGCTGGCGACGATCGAGCGCCTGGGCACCGAATATCTGGCGCTGAACGGATTCCCGTCGACTCCGGCCGAACTGGGATCGCTGGATGACATCCTCGCTGCCCTCGCCCGGCGCACCGATTGGACGCCCCGCGGCATGCGGAGCGAGTTGTACGCCCTGAAGACCCGTCTGGCCGCCGCTCTCGGCACCGGCGGCTGACCTATCTTTCGCTGATGGGCGCCACGATCGCCGACTCCACGCTGCGCCGTATCAACGCGGTGCTCTCGCCGCGGTTCCGCCTCGACCAGGCGGTCGCGTCTTCGGCCGAGCGGTTGTTGTTCCGCGGCACCGACACCGCGCTCCGCCGGACGGTTTCGATCCGGGTCAACGTCGACGGCAGCGAGGCGCTGCGGCGCTGGTTCTGGCGCGAGGCGGAGGCATTGGCGAGGCTCGATCATCCCGCCATTCGCCACGTGTACGAAGCGGGCCTGATCGACGGCATCGCCTGCCGGGTCGGCAACTGGATCGAGGGGGAGAGCCTGGCCGAAGCGGTGCAACGCGGTCCGCGCCCGATCCCCACCGTGCACGTGCTGGCGCGCGATCTCCTCGGCGCGCTGGATCACGCCCACGCGCGCGGCGTCGTGCTCCGCCGGATCGTCCCGGCGGGACTGCTGTTGACGACATCGGGCCGCGGCTGCGTCACCGATCTGCGGTTCTGCAACTTGACGCTACCGGAAATTCCCGCCGACGAGGCGCCCACAGGAACGCCGTTCCTCGCCCCCGAAGTGCGCGAAGGCAAGTCCGGCGATCCGGCCAGCGACATCTATACGGCGGGCGCGATCCTGTATTACGCCGTCACCGGCACGGTGCCGCCGCTCGACGCCTCGGAGCTGGTCCCGGCACGCGCCATTCGCTCGATCGTGCCGGCGGCCCTGGAGCGGGTGATCCAGCGGGCGCTTGATCCCAACCCGCGGCAGCGGTACTTCACCGCGGGCGAAATGCTGGAAGATTTCGCCGCTGACGCCGGCGCCTTCGAAAGTCCCAATGTCTCGCTAACGCCGCTCCCCGGCGAACTTGGCGAAGGTCCGACCTGGGAAGCGCGGCTGCGGCGCGCGCTGGGTGACGATTACGAACTGCTGGCCCCGCTCGGCCAGGGCGGCTTCGGCCGGGTATACCGGGTGCGTGACCTGCATCTCGAACGCGAGGTGGCGTTGAAGGTGCTGCATCCGCTGCTGACGCAGGACGCCGGCACGGTCGAACGCTTCCGGCGCGAAGCCCAGCTCGCCGCCCGATTGACACATCCGAACATCGTCAAGATCTATGACATCGCCGGGCGCTCCGGACTTCTCTGGTACACGATGGAAATCGTCGACGGGCCCAATCTCGGCCAACTCATCGCCGCCGACGGCCCGCTTCCGGTCGAACGCGTGTTGCGGCTCCTCCGGGAAGCGCTTTCGGCCCTGGGTCATGCCCACGCCCTGGGACTGGTGCACCGGGATATCAAGCCGGAGAACATGCTGCTGGAGCACGACGGATCGCTGCGCATCACCGATTTCGGACTGGCCCTGGCGCTGCGCGGCGCCGGCCGCTTCGGCGGCGCCACCTCGCAGAGCGGCACGCCGCAGTTCGCCTCGCCCGAGCAGCTGCTGGG
>JBOHRZ010000428.1:0-2318 GCA_050732975.1 Gemmatimonadales bacterium | reverse complement strand
GCAGGTCATTCTCCCCAGCGGCGAGTTCAGTTCGGATACGGCGCGGTTGGCGTTTCTGCGAGAGGCGCTCGGAGCGGTCGAGCGAGTCCCCGGCGTGGTGAGTGCCGGGTTCACCTCGCAGTTGCCGTTGAGCGGCGAGGTTGACGGCTATGGCTTCGAGTGGGCGTCGCTGCCGAACACCGCCGGCGGCGAGGCGGGCAGCGCGCTCCGTTATGCGGTGACGCCGAGCTACTTCGCGGCGATGCGTATTCCGCTCCGGCGCGGTCGGTTGCTCGATGCCAGCGACCGCGCCGGGACCGGTGAATCGATCGTGATCAACGAATCGCTGGCGAAGCGACTCTTCGGCGATCGCGATCCGGTCGGCGAACGGGTGCGCTTCGGCCCGGAGATGGGTGGCGATCACTGGGATGTCGTGGTCGGCGTGGCGGGCGATGTGCGACAGTACGGCCTTGCGGTGCCCGCGCCGGACGCGTTCTATGTCGCACAACCGCAATGGCGATGGGTCGACAACGCGGTCACCGTGGTGGTACGGGCAAGCACCAATCCCCTGGCGCTGGCGCCGTCGCTCAAACGGGCGATCTGGTCGGTGAACCGCGGCGTGCCGATCCAACGTGTCGAGCCGATGCGCGAGTTCGTCGCGGCGTCGGCCGGTCAGCGGCGCTTCGTGTTGCTTGCCATCGAGGCGTTTGCGATTACCGCGCTGCTGCTCGCGGCGATCGGACTCTACGGCGTGATCTCGGGCGGTGTCAACGAGCGGATCCGCGAGATCGGGATCCGCAGCGCGCTTGGTGCTGAACCCGGTGACATGGTACGGAGCGTGGTGCGGCGGGCGCTGGCACTCACCGCGATCGGCGGAGTGATCGGCCTGATCGGGGCGCTGCTCGCCACGCGATTGCTCTCGTCGCTCCTGTTCGGTGTGTCGCGTGCCGACCCGCTCAGCTACGCGATCGGTCTCGGCGCTCTTGCCGCGGTGGCGGTCATTGCCGCGTGGGGACCGGCGCGGCGTGCGGCACGGGTCGATCCGACGGTGGCGCTCAGGGCGGAGTAGGGGCTGGGGCCAAATAACACAGCCATCCAGGCGAAAGGTCGCTAGCTTCAGGACATGCCCAAAACCAACCGCTGGCTCTGGGGGACGTACTTCGCAGTGGCCTTGTACCTCGGTTCGACGCTCAAGACCGGCGACCTGGTGATCAGGTTTGGCGTTGCCGTCTTGCTGTTCTTCGTCGTGCCCGCGCCCTTCTACTTCGCGGCGCATCGGGCCAAGCGAGCAGCGAAGGGATGAAGAAGGCCGCCCCCAAGATGCGCCCTGACCATGTTAGTACCATATTCGCGCTGTAGAACGACAACACAAAGGTTCTTCCCCGCCGACCAGAGCACGCCGAAGGCAACGCGGCCGGCGCAACGCGCCGCGCGCCCGCGCAGAACCAGCCGCTGAGACCCGCGCCATGCCCTCGACCTTTCAGCTGATCTGGATGGTATTCGGCCTGGTTGTGGGCCTGGCGGGGACCATATACATGTTGCGGAGATTTCTCACCGTGCCGACGCACGTGGAAGAGCTGCTCGGACCGGCCGAGCACGCTCCTCTCCCTGACGCAAAGCGTGCCATCCGCCGCGCAATCTGGATGGTCCGAGCTCCTGCGATGACTGTCGTTGTCGTCGCCATGATCGTGAGCGATCACCTGCGATCGAGGTGGCCTACCGCCGCCGTGCTGGTCGCCGCATGCGCGGTTTCCATCGGATGGAGCATCGTCGGAACCCGCATCTGGTGGCGAAAGTCAATGCGTCACGGCGTCGACCCCGCGATGCTCGACGAACTCGCCGAGGACGCGCACCTCGTCTGGCGGCGGGAATCGTACTGGGGGCGGCGCCAGCGGCGCGCCTGGATGCACGCCGGCGCGGAGCATACTGCACTGGCTGCGTCGAGAACCGGCTTTGAGCCCGATGGCGGGCCGAGCCAGAACTCCCGCTGATCAACTCGCTTGGTCTTCGTCCTCGTCGATCCGGAAGCGCGGAATCCCGGTCGACACCGAGAGTCGGGAGAGAAACCGGAAGAACCCGCCGCCCTTCGGCGCATCCTTGGGCGAGATCTCGATCGCTTCGGTGTCGGTCCCCGACAGTCGGCGGGCCTGCGTCTGCTGCTCGGGGGTGAGTTCGTTCCGGAGTGGCTTGTCGTCAGGCATCGGGTGGTCCCTTCCGTGGATGCTCGAATCTACTGCTTGGCGGCAGCTCCGCGATTTGTCATTCTGAGCGAAGCGGCGGCCACCCACCCGTTGTCATTCTGAGCGGCGCGAGCGCGCAGCGCTCGCGGAGTCGAAGGA
>JBOHRZ010000427.1:0-2322 GCA_050732975.1 Gemmatimonadales bacterium | reverse complement strand
CTTCCACGCGCGACCAGCGATAGGCGTCCATCACCTCACCTGCCGGTCCGGGGCGGGCCGGGATGGCGCGACAGCAGATCGCGGCGCAGCCACGCCCGCGCCGCCGTCCACGAGCGGCGCACGGTGCGCTCCGACGTGCCGAGCAGCTCGGCGACCTCCTGGTTGGAGAGACCGGCAAAGAACCGGTATTGCACCACACGGGCGCCGTCGGCGCTGAACCGCTCCAGGCGGTTGAGCGCGTCATCGAGTGCCAGGATCGCCTCATCGGGGTCCGCGCTCATCCCGGGGGCCGCCAACTCTTCGGCCTCGTTGAGCGGCACGTGTACCGAGGCGCCGCCGCGCTTGTCGGCCCGGCGGCGCTTGGCGTAGTCGACCAGCACCCGGCGCATGGCCTCCGAGGCCACGGCAAAGAAGTGATGGCGATCCTGCCAGACCACCCGATGCTGTCGGATCAGACGAAGCCAGGCCTCGTGGACCAGAGCCGCGGTCTCCAGGGTATGGCCCGGGCTCTCGCGGCGGAGCCGGCCCCGGGCAATCCGGTTGAGCTGATCGTAAACCAGCGGCAGCAGCTCGTTGAACGCGCCCGCCTGTCCCTCGGCGGCTTCGCGGAGGAGCCCGGTAATCTGATGCGGCATCGGCTCCGGTCGGTCGGCCGGACGAGGCATGTGGGCTCCCGGATGTCGGAGAGAGCAGGGAGGACCGGGTAACGATTCCTCTAGTCTAGCAGCCACCGGAAATGCCGCCACCCGTAGCGGTCCACCCCGAGGCGTCGGCGGCCCGGGGGAGCAGTCTGGCCGGATTCGGCGGCGAAAATTCGCGTAGCTCCATACGGCGGGTCCACTCCGCCGGATCGCACTGCCATCCGGGCGACAAACGATGGTGCCACCATGGAGCAGCACGGAAAAGTGATCCAGAAACGGGTTCGCTGGTCGGTCGCGGTGCTCACGATCGCCTTGATGATCATGGGCGCCGCGGCGGCACATCCGTATCAGCGCTCGATCCCCGCAGGCGACTGCGGAGTGGCGCTTTCGGGAACGGGACGCTTCCGACTGAACCTGGCCGTCGGGCCGTCCCGGGCGATCGCCAGCTTCGAGTGGCTGGGCGCGCCGCAATTCGGGAACATCCAGCTCCTCAAAGGACAATACAGCGATTGCGATCAGCCGGTGATGGGGGCCACACCCACGCACTCTCCCGGTACCGGCGCCATTGCCCGTCATGCCGCCGCGGCGTTCTACACCGGTGCCACCGCGCGCTGGCAGCGGACAACCAGCCCGGCCACGGAATACGCCTATCGCGACATGGCCCGCCTGGCCGACCCGCTGCGCGACGACGGGCCCCTGGGTGATCTCGAGAAGGCGCTCAGCGAGATCGCCACGCAGCTCATGGTCGGCCATGCCGGAGCGCATGGCGCACTGACGCAGAGCGGCGGGTTGTGGGCGTCGGAGATGGCGGTCAAGACGATGATGGAGGGCTACGTCGCCGGGCGCGAGCCGGCGGCGATGGTCGCCGCCGCAGTCGACGCGGCGCAGCAGCACCTCGAGGGCGAGACTGGCTCGTTCCAGGGATCGGCCGACGACCTGCACGCCGAACTGGAAGCGCGATACCGGACGATCGCCGCCGACGTCCTGCATGCGCTGGCCGATCCGCGACCCGATCCGCAGTCGGTCAGCGTCAGCACCATGGGTGCCGACAGCAGTTGCACCCATTCGCTGACGATTACGTCGACGCTGCATGGCGGCCGGTATCAGGGCGTGTTCTCCGTCGACTGCGGCTCGCAGGCCGGACGGTGGATATCGGCCGTCGACGGGACCGATCCGGTCGTCGAGCCGGGCCAGGCTGGCGCGGTGGTGGCGCAGGCGTTCGATCAGTACCACAACCCGATGCCGCTGTCGGCGGCACTCTCCCACGGGATCGCGCCGGTGAGGGTGGACGGTTCCGGCGAGCCCAACGCCGTGCTCGGCGCTGCGAAGGCGACGTTCAACTTCGTGGCGGCGTTGCCGCGCCGGCAGGGCGTGTATCCGGTGACGCTGGCGCTGGCCAGCGACAAGGCCACCGGCCTGTTGCGTGGCGACGGCCGCGGCACGATCACCGTGGTCAACGTGGCACCGGAAATGGAGCGCGCCGATCCACCCGGCACCATCGCGGCGCCGGGACAGCTGATGGTATTGCGGGATGTGACGCTGCACCTGCTCGATCCGAACGCCGACAGCCATAACGCCGACGAACTCAAGGCCACGGCGATCACCCTGGCGCACCCGGCAGGCCTCAACACCACGCCGAGGTTCTACCACGCCGACAACGCGCGGCGCTCCAGTTTCAATC
>JBOHRZ010000426.1:0-2334 GCA_050732975.1 Gemmatimonadales bacterium | reverse complement strand
CGGCCACGTAGGCGCGGCCGGCACCTTCGACGGTCGCAACCTCATCGGTTTTTACGCCCTCTATCCGCAGTTTGAACCAGTGCTCGGCCTTCGCTTTGGCCGCCGCATAGTCGAGTTCCTGATTGGAGCCGAGCGGCTCGTACAGGTATTTTTTGCTCGTCTCGTCGGAGCGCAGTCGGGCAATCCATGTACCCTTGTCGGCGGTGATCTTTCGGTATCCGAGGGCTCGCCCGCGATCAAATGGAACGCCCCAATAAGGCTCGTGTACACGCACTGGAAGCCGCTCGCGCACAGTCGTCCTGTGAATGTCGTATGCCATTCTCGTAACCCTTATGGAACTTGTATGGAATACTACCTTAGAACGGCCGCATACACCTACTTACATATTTCTGGCGTAATCAGGTACTTACGTGATATCTGGATACAGCTAAATACCGTTATATTGCCTTCACACGGCAGGGGCCACTGGTTCGATCCCAGTACCGCCCACCAATAAATCAAAGACTTACTGGATGTGGCCTCCGGCAGTACTGCAAAAGTACTGCAAAATGTTCGCGGGCGACCCGACGGAGCGCCTGGGCGTGCGGGAAAGGGAAGCCAGTTCGGAACGTAGGAGTCGCAGGTTCAAATCCTGTCGCCGAAATTGCCTGCATCTACTGAAGGCTATTGAGCGCTCAGAAGCGCTGCTCGGGCCGGCAGGTTTCGATACGCGGTCAGCCTGCGCCGTGTGAGAGCTTGACGCCTACTTCGGACGATGGTTTGCTGCGCCTCTTGTTTCCGTGCGACCGCTGACGGTTGCACACCCGCCGTCGAGAGGCGCTGCAGCGGATTCAGATCCGTCACGCTCGACGCTGGTCTGTAATGCAAGGGCGCCTCCACGGAGGTGCCTTATGCGCGAGTGTCACACTGGCAGGCCTCTCGGCCGCGTCGTGGAATTGTGGCGTTACCCGGTCAAATCGATGGCAGGCGAGCCGCTGGCTGAGACCGAGGTGTCCTGGCATGGCTTCGCTGGGGATCGTCGGTGGGCCTTCATCCGGGATGGCCTAACTCAGAGTGGGTTTCCTTGGCTCACACTTCGTGAGCGCGAGGACATGAGCCACTACCGCCCCTCGCTCACTGATCCAACTCAACCCGACAAGTCGCCGACAACCGTGCAGACCCCCTCCGGGGCGGTCTTCGACGTCACAGATCCGGCACTCGCAGCAGAGCTCTATCCGCAGAGAGCGCGGGTGATCAAGCAGAACCGCGGCATATTCGACACCTTCCCAGTATCACTCATCACGACGCAGACGATTGCCCGACTGGGTGAAATCGTCGGCGCTCGCCTCGAGGTCCAGCGTTTCCGTCCGAACATCGTGGTGGAGGCAGCCGAGCAGGCCCCCTTCCTCGAAGACGGCTGGGTGGGATGTGTGCTGCGCATTGGCGGCATGAGCATGCGGGTCGATAAGCGCGACGGTCGTTGCGCCGTCATCACGATTGATCCCGTGACCACCGAGCGCAACCCCGCCGTCCTGCGCGCGGTAGCTCGCGAGCGTCAGGGCTGCCTCGGTGTCTATGGCTCGACGGTCGAGCCCGGTCTTGCAAAAGTAAACGATCTCGTGCTCCTCGACGCGATCGGTCACGGAGGTTGAGCGTCATGAAGACATTGTTCTTTCGCTGCTGTTCCACATCCCTGGTCGCCATACGAGATCTTCCACGCCAATCATTCATGTTGATTGCTGTGTTGGCCTGCGGGCTCGCGCATGCCGGCGACGAAGCGCCCGGAACATTCCGGGTATGGGTCTTCTCCGATGCCCACGTAGACACCGACAAGCGAAATGGGCGTGAGAGCCATGACCGCAGCGGCCTTGACGAGCCGCAAGCCTGGTGGTGGCGCAAGTGGATTGATCCCACAGGAGAGCACTCCGCGCTCTCTGGCGTGGATGCGAGCAAACGCCCATTTCCAATCGAAGGGACGTGGGAACGATATTCCTTCAGGGTTGGCAACATGCTCTTTCTGATGATGAGCGACATCAACGAACCGTCGCAAAAGGTCGGTCGCGGGACGCTCGGAGGAAATCCCGGCGGCGTCGTCAGCGGCGAGACGTTTCGTTGGTGGAAGCGCATGGTCGAGGAGAATCGCTCCTCGATCATCATTACCGCGCATCACTATGTCCTCAAGGACACCACGGTGGCCTCTGGCGAATGGGAAGGCATGCGGCGCGACCGGAACGGTGCCTGGCAGTCCTCGTATCACGGCTACTTCCCTCAGGGAACGCCGCAGGGCGCGTCGTTCCTCTTCTGGGTAGACAGCAGACGGGACTCGGGTGCCTTCGAGAAAGTACTGACTACATC
>JBOHRZ010000425.1:0-2339 GCA_050732975.1 Gemmatimonadales bacterium | reverse complement strand
CGGGCCAGCGGAGTTCGCCGGTCGCGACGGATGATTGCGACAGCACCACCGCCATCTCCGGCGACGCGCCCCGCAGCAGCCCGCGCTGCTGCAGCGTCTCGACTTCCTGGATGAAGCCGAAAGTCCTGGCCGGCGCGATTTCGCGCGCGAACACGTCGCGACCGATCGGAAAGCTCGCCGACTGGCGGCCGATGGATGGATGATTCCATTCGATGGTCGCCGTCACGGTGAGTCCCTTGCCGGGCGCGACGATATAGCGAGCGTCGCCTTCACGCACGGTGAACGCGCTGGTGGCGCGTACCACCGCCGGGTCCCCTTCCCGTTCCGCGACGCCAGCGCGGCCGATCGCCTCGAACCAGGGCTGGAACGATCCATCGAGAATCGGCGGCTCAGGCCCGTCAACCGCGATAAGGAGGTCGTCGAGTTCCCAGGCCAGGGCTGCGGCAAGCAGGTGCTCCACGGTATCGATCGTGGCTGTACCCTGAGCCAGGCCGATGCGCCGCTCGGTGGCCCGGACCTGCGACAACCGGGCACGAATGGTCGGGCTGCCGGCAAGATCGTCGCGGCGGAAGACCACGCCGGCGCCGGCCTCACCCGGCGCCAGCCGCACCGTCGTGTGCGCTCCCGTGTGCAGGCCGGTGCCGCTCAGTTCCGCGGTGCCGTTCAGTGTGCGCCTAGACATCCTCACGCTCCCGGGCCAGTGTCTCGAGCGCGTCGCCGTGCCCCGCGAGCTGGTACATGGTCGCGACGGCGCGCAGGTAATCGCGATGGGGCCGCGCCGGATAGCCCGAGACGACCGCACCGGCCGGAAGATTCGACATGATCGCCGTGCGGGCACCCGCCTTGACGTCGTCACCGATCTCGATGTGATCGATTACGCCGGCCTGCCCCGCGAGAATGACGCGATCGCCTATCCGGGTACTTCCTGCGATGCCGACGCACGCCATGATGAGGCAGCGCTCGCCGGTGTGCACGTTGTGCCCGATGTGCACTTCGTTGTCGATCTTGGTGCCGCGGCCGATCACGGTGTCGTCGAGCGAACCGCGGTCGATGCAGGAATTCGAGCCGACCTCGACGTCGTCCTCCAGGATGCAGCGGCCGACGTGCGGAATCCGGTGGTGGCCGTCTTGATCGGAGATGTAGCCGAACCCGGGGCCGGCAATCACTGCGCCGGCCTTGCAGTGTACCCGGGAGCCGAGAACCGCACCCGCATACAACGTCACCCGCGGATCGAGCCGGACGTCGTCGCCGATCGTGACCCCGTCCTCGATCACGACGTGCGGTCCGATGGTGGCACGGTCGCCGATCGTCACCTCGGCGCCGATCACCACGCCATGCCCGATCGACGCTTCGATTCCGAATCTGGCCCCGCGTCCGATCGTCGCATCCGGAGCGATCCCCGGTCGATGCGCCGGTTGCGGGTGAAGCGCCCGGCTCGCGAGATACATGGCACGTGACGGTTCGGCCACAATGATGCGAGTGGCCGGGCCGGGCAGCGCGGCCAGCGCCTCCGGCAGGAGCACCGCACCGGCCCGCGACGCCGCCAGCGCGGCGGCGTACCGGTTCGCCGAACAGACCGCCAGCGATTGTTCCCCTGCCAGGTCCAGCGAACGCACCTCCGTAAGCCGGGTCTCGCCCCGACCCGACAGGCGGCCGCCGACGAGGTCGGCGACCGCCTGGGCTGTCATCGAGCTCGCCGGCACCGTTGCCTCAGCGGACTTCCGGGGCCGATTCCGCGGGTGGCTTCGTCGCCGGGGCTGGCACTGGTGCCGCACTGCCCGCCGCGGGCGGGATGTCGCCGGACTTCCTGAGGCGGTCCACCAGGAGCGGTGTGAGGTTCAGCGACTGGTCCGCCGAGGCGATCCCCGTCTGGGAACTGACGTCGAAGATCATGGCGCAGTTCTGCTCGGCCCGCAGACCGTCGAGGATCTGCTGCACCTTGTTCTCCATCGGCGTCATCAGCTGCGTGCGGTCATCCTGCAGCTTCTGCTGCAGTTCCTGGGCGCGTCTCTGCAGACTGTCCCCCTGGTTCTGGAGCTTCTTCTGCTCGACACCTTTCTGGGCCGCCGAAAGCAGGGTCGCCTTGTCCGCGTACTCCTGGCCGAGCGAATCGAGCCGGGCGCGTCCCTGCTGCAGCTCCAGCGTGTACGCGTTCTGCTCGTTGGCGAGCTGGGAATCGGCCTGGACGTACTTGGGGATGCTTCCGAGCACGGTCTGCATGCTCACGAACGCGACTCTGCTGTCCTTGCAGATCTGGGCGTCGGCGCGCCGGGCCGTGAACGGCACGGCCAGTACGGCGGCGGCGGTGATCAGCGCGATGGCACGATGCAGCATCATCC
>JBOHRZ010000424.1:0-2341 GCA_050732975.1 Gemmatimonadales bacterium | reverse complement strand
GCCGCCGCGGGTCCGAACCAGCACCCACCCGCCCTTCAGTTTGCGTCCCTTGAGACGGAATTCGAGTTTGCCTTTCTCCAGTCCTTCGTGCGGATCGCTGTCGGGAATCCAGGTGCCGTGATCGTAGATGTCCACGGTGCCGGCGCCGTACTCGCCTTCGGGAATCCGGCCCTTGAATGTCGCGTACTCCAGCGGATGATCCTCCACCTGCACCGCCAGTCGCCGCACGCCCGGCTCGGTGCTCACCAGCTTCGGTACCGCCCAGCTCTTCAGCGCGCCGTCGAGTTCGAGGCGGAAGTCATGATGCTCATGCGACGCCAGGTGGTGCTGCACGACGAAGATCAGCCGGCTCGACTTCTTCGGCCGCGCGCCACGAGGTTCCGTCGTCTTGCGGAAGTGGCGCTTCTTGCGGTACTCGGCGAGAGCCATCTACGCGCTGCGCCGCGTCCGACGTGCCGGGTGCGTCCGCCGGCGGCCGGAGCTTCCATTGCGGTCGACGCTCCGCTTCAGCGCGTCCATGAGGTCGAGAACCTTCGGTTCGGAGGGTTCGGGTGCCACGTGCTCCGGCTTGGCTCCCTTGGCGCGCCGCTTGGCAAGCTTGACGACGTCGTCCCGGTACTCATCGTGGTACTGGGCTGGCTTCCAGTCCATGGTCATTTCCGCCACGAGTTTCTTCGCCATCGCGAGCTCGGCGGGCCGCACGGACTTGGCCGTCCCCTTCTCGACCCCGATGCCGAGGTCCGCCGGCTTGCGGACTTCCTCGTCGTAGCGCAGCACCTGCGCCACGAGGGCTCCCTCGAACGGATACACCGCCACCAGATATTGCCGCGTGCGGATCACCATCTGCGCCACCGCCACCTGCCCGGTCTGATCGAGCGTGTCGCGGAGGAGCGCATACGCCTTGTCGCTACCCTTGGTCGGGGCGATCAGGTAGGGACGGTCGTAATAGAAGCGTGGTATCGCGTCAGCGGGAATGAATCCCAGCACATCGATCGTCCGGGTCGCCTTCGGATTCGCCGCCTTGAGATCCTCGTCGGTGAGGATGACATAGTGCTTCGGTGAGACGGCGTATCCGCGGACGATGTCGTCCCGTTCGACCGGCTCTCCCGTGCTCTTGTTGATCTTGAGGTACCCGATGCGCGACATGTCTCGCTTGTCGAGCAGGTCGAGATCGAGCCGCTCGGGCGCCTCGGCATTGAAGAGCTCTACGCCGATGGTGACCAGTCCGAAACTGAGTGATCCTTTCCAGATTCCGCGCGCCATGATAATGCCCTCCCGGGTACCAGGGGCCCGATCATTATGACGACCGGGAACGGAAAGGATGCGCCGCAATCCGGTGAAGGCGGCTTCAGGAACCCGCGATCATGCCACGTGGGGCGGCAGTCCAGTCATGACGTCTCCCCCGCAGGCATCGACCCGGAGGCAATCATGGCCACGACCACCACCATTACCGAACATACCGTCAGCAACGAGGAATCGATCCCTTACCGACCGCGGGCACTGGGGCGCGTGTCGCAATTCATCGACTACGCATTCTGGCTGCTCTACTCGCTGCTGTTCATCCGGCTGTTGCTGGTCTTCTTCCACGCGGCATCCTGGGCGGGATTCGTCCGCTTCATCGACACGATCACCAATCCGTTCTACGCGCCATTCCGCGGCATCGTCGCAAGCCAGGAGCTCCAGGGGGGCTTCACGCTCGCCATCCCGATCCTGATCGCCCTTGTGGCCTACGCGATTCTGCACCTGGCCATCAACAAGCTGCTGAGAGTGATCGCGTATCGGCGGACCACGGTGTGAAGAGCAGGAGAGCGGGGAGAGCGAAGAGAGCAGGGAGAGCCCGATGGCAGTGCGATCCGTCGGTTATCGATCGTCTACGTCGCGAACAGGGATGGGAGGCAGCGATGACGCCATATGCGTCGCGGCGATTCCGGCAGCACGACGACGAAGACGAGCAGTCGGAGTTCGAGCCGGTTCGCGACCGGTACCAGGCCGACGCGGGATTCGGGCGATGGGCCGAGCGCGTCGCGGCGTTGCAGGCGGGCGGGTTCACTCGACCGCGCTCCTGCGAGTACGACGACGAGGACGGGCTCAGCGGTCCTTGAGTTCGCCGGCGGGCGTGGCCGCCGCGTCGCGCTTCTCGACGACCAGGGTATAGTGCGACGCCAGTGCGGCGATCGAACCGAGCGCCACCCAGATTGGCAGGAACATCGCCCCGACCACGCCGACGGTCAGCGGAATCTCCAACAGGGTATGCCCGGCTTCGTTCTTGACGATGATCCGCCGGGCATTGCCTTCACGGACCAGTTCCTTGACGCGGTCGACGAGCTTCTCGCCGGGGACT